>JAWWOY010000277.1:0-5128 GCA_033851195.1 Kribbellaceae bacterium
GCCCGGACCCGGACCTCGACGCGATGCGGGACCGGCTGGCCATCCTGTTCGAGGGCCTCGACGAGTACGCCGAGGTCTTCGACCCGTACGCCGCCCCGCCGGAGATCATGGTCAACCGGCTCTCCGATGACCTGACGGCGATCGCCACCGACCTGGTGCACGGCCTCGCGCACTACGAGGAGGGCCGCGTCGTCGAAGCCTTGTGGTGGTGGCAGTTCTCCTATGTGTCGACCTGGGGTGCCGCCGCAAGCGCAGTGCTGCGAGCGATCCAGTCGCTGATCGCGCACGACCGGCTCGAGCCGGCCCACGACCCCGAGACCGAGGCCACCGACCGCGAACTGGTCGAGGTAGCCGAGGAAGTCGTGCAGCGCAAGTGACCGCTGCCGCGAGCCCGTGGGTGCAGGGCGATGTCCGTCCATGAGGTGATTCGTCGACTACCCGAGATCTCGACTGCACGGGCGATCTGCCGGGCCCTGGCCATGCTCGACGCCATCCTGAGTCCAGAAGCGCGGTTCCGCTACTACAGCTTCGACTCGCGCTGGTCTCCGACGGAGGAGGTGGCGATGATGGACAACGGGTCCGGCGACCAGTATTGGGTCGTCTTCTCACCCGTCGGGGCGTACGGGCAGGGCTTCGACCACGAATCCTCGATGAGCCCTCATCGGGAGCTGCCGTTGAGCCCATGGCCAGGACTCTTCGACGGGGTCCCGGAGGTTTTCCGAGAGGCCATGGACGAGCCTGCCTTCCAGGAGGTGGACGGGACGGCCCTGGCGACGGTGGTCTTCTGGCGCGAACGAACCGACCCAGCCTGGAAGTGCGGGCCCGTCGAGATCCCTGTGGACGAGCCCGACGTCGACGGTGCCGACTGGTTGTTCGAACTGCTCACCGACGGTCAGCCCGAGGCCTACGTGAAGTTCGCCGAGGAGTACTACGAGATCACGCCTGATCTCGAGAGCGTGCGGCACGTCTATGCCCTGCTGCCGCTGTTGCCGGAGGTTGTGGCCGCGTTGAACCCCGAGCGCGAGCTCAGTGACCTCGCCGACGACATCGCCGAGATCGGCTATCCCAGACTCTGATCAGCCGACAATGCTCGGTCCATGGCAACGACCGCGAGCCAATCGTCGATCCCGGCGGTGGCTGAGGCGAGTTCGCCGGCGTGCGGGGCAACGGTGAGCACGAGCCGCCGCATGTTCTCGGGCCGGGTCTGAGTCACCTCGAACGCCGCGTGAAAGTTGCGCTGGAAATCGGCGAAAGAAGCGAAGATGCGCGGGTCCGGCGCCTCGATTCCGGCCTCGGCCGCCAGTTCGGCCATGGTCGTCTGGCGCATCGCGCCCTGCAGGTGAATATGCAGTTCAGCCTTCGGCAGCAACCGCAGATCCCGGCCGGATTTCGCTGGCTCGGACTGTGCCTCAACCTCTGCCTGCGCCGCCACCTCGACACCCTACCCACGCAGGTCGGCAGTTGCCATCAGCCCGCCAATTCCTGACGCCGCGACGTGGTCGGGCCGGCGACGAGGAAAACCGCAAGCGCTGCCAGGCAGAGGAATCCGGCCGCACTCAGACTCGCCACGTTGAAGCCGTGGACAGCCGCCCGGGCTGCTGACTCAGGATGCGCGCGAAAGTAGTCGGCGGCGGCCGCCCCGGCGATCGTGCTGAGCAGGGCGGTGCCGAGAGAGGCGCCGATCTGCTGCGAGGTCATGACCATGGCACCAGCCACGGCGGTGTCAGCCCCCGCTCCGAAGGTCGCGGTGCTGTTGGCAGCGACCAGCAACCACCCTGTGCCGAATCCCACCAGCACGAACACCGGGAGCACGTGCAGCCAGTAACCGCTGTCGACCCGGACGAGACCGAGCAGCGCGAGCCCAGCCGCGATTGCCAGCAGTCCCGGGCAGAGCAACGACCGCACTGATGCCCGCATCAGCAGCGGGCTCACCACCCGTACGCCCACCATGAGCCCGGCAGTGAGAGGCAGGAAGGCCAGCCCAGCCCTGACTGGCGAGTAGCCGAGCACGTTCTGCAGATAGAAGGTGAGGAAGAACAGTGCGGCGAACATGCCCACCGCCAAGGTGAGCACGGCCAGATAGGACCCGCCGCGGCGCCGGTTGAGCACCACCCGTAGCGGTAGCAATGGTGCCGCGACCCGGCTCTGCGCCCAGACGAACGCGACCAATGCCAGGAGCCCGACGGCGAGCGGCCCTATGGTGATCGCTGCGCCCCAGCCGTCGGATTCGGCTCGGGCGAATCCGAAGACCAGGGCCATCAGCCCGACGGTGGCGAGCAGCGCTCCGGCGATATCAACTCGTACGCCGTTGGCGCGGGGCGCGGGGCGGACCGCATAGAGCACTCCGGCGCCGGCGGCGACCGCGATCGGCAGGTTCACGTACATGCACCAGCGCCAGTCGAGGTACTCGGTGAGGACCCCGCCGAGTACGACGCCGAGGCCGGAGGAACTACCCATGGCAGTGCCGTAGATCCCGAACGCCTTGCCGCGCTCGGCGGGAGTGGGGAAAGTTGCCGCGAGGGTCGCCAGCACGGACGGAGTAAGCACCGCCGCGAAGACACCCTGCAGCGCCCGCGACGTGAGCAGCATCGCCGGATCGATCGCCGCTCCGCCGAGCGCGGAGGCCAGGGCGAACCCCGTCAACCCGATCATCAGGCTGCGCCTACGACTGATGAGGTCCGAGAGTCGGCCGCCCAGGAGCAGAAAGCTGCCGTAGCCCAAGGCAAAGGTGGTGATGACCCATTGGCGGCCAGGGTCCGACAGGTCCAGTGATCTCTGCACGGACGGTAGCGCAACGTTCATGACCGTCAGGTCGAGGCCGATCATCAGTTGGGCCGTCGCTACTGCGGTTAGCGCCCACCAGCGCCGGGGGTCGGGTTCGGCAGGGTCGGAAGGGAGTCGAGTGGAGCCGACTGCTGTCGTCATGTGTCAGAACATCCCGTTCTGGTTTGCGGCGTCCTCCGGGATCGGCTGCATGACGTCCCAGTGCTCGACGATCTTTCCGTCCTCGAGCTTGAAGATGTCGACGATGGCCGAGCCGCGCTGTCCGGGCACCCGCACACCGTGGACGTGCCCGATGACGAAGTCGCCCTCGGCGAACACGTTCTTGACCTCGGCCCGCAACAGGGGGAACGTCTCTGCCAGGTACCCGAGGAAGGCCTTGAAGCCCTCGATGCCGTCGGGGATCAAGGGGTTGTGCTGTACGTAGCGCGGCCCGATGAGCTTCGTCGCGGCCTCGAAGTCCCGCTGGTTCAGGCCGACTTCATAGAAGGCCAGGACGGTCTGCTTGTTCGCCTCGAGCCTCGGATCCTGCGAGCCGCTCAACCCGGTCGGATTGGTCTGAGAGGTGATCTCCATGCTGTCGTTTCCCCTAACCAAACAGTCGTAGTGCTACGACTGTAGCGCCACAAGTGTTCCACTACAATGGGTGGCATGGACGCCACCTCCTCGACACAAGGCGCTAGTCGTGGCCGTAATCCGCGCGGCCAGGGTGAAAAGTTGCGCGAGGAAGTCGTCGTCGCCGCCATCCGGATGCTCGACGAGCTCGCCGACGACCACGCGCTGTCGCTTCGAGCCGTGGCGCGCGAGATCGGCATCGCCGCGACGTCCGTCTATATCCACTTCGCCGACCGGGACGCCCTTGTGTTCGCCGCCCTGGAGCGCTGTCACCGCGACCTCATGGATGCCGTCGATCAGGCCGGCGACGCTGCCGCCGATCCGGTGGCGAAACTGCGTGCTCGGACGCTGGTTCTCGGCGGCTGGGCTCACCAACATCCGGGGCTGTACAAGGTGCTCCACGAGAGCACCCTCAATCAGCGGACGGACATGTCGTTCAAGCTGGTGCTCGGCCAACAGACCACCGCGGTGATTCAGCAATCCATGGACGACGGGCTGGTACCTGCCGGTGATGCAGCGGCGGTCTCACTCGACCTGAGGGCGGCTGTCCACGGTGCCGTATCGATGCGGGTCAACGAGCCTGACCTGCCGTGGCCGCCGCTGGAGGAACAGGTAGAGCGATTCCTCGTCAAGCTCGTCGGCGTCCCGGCCGTCAATCGGGGAGCATCGGGACCGTGAGGCCCTGGTCGCGGCCGAGCAGGACGCCGCGCGTGACGGCGTTGGTGCCGAACCGGTCGCGCACGTTGTCCAGTGCGCTGTCGAGTTCGTTGTTGCTGGCCTTGTCGAACGGCAGCGCCAGTTGGACCGTCGACTCGTTCTCCAGATTGCCGACCGAAATCCCGACCAGGGTGATGCCTTGCTTGACGATCATCGGCCGGGCTGTCGCCATCAGCGAGCGCGCCGTGATCAGGATCGCCCGGGTCTGACCGGTTGCCTGCGGCAAGGTGTGTGAACGCGTCGCCCGGCTGAAGTCGTCGAACCGCAGGCGCAGCGTGACCGTCCGCCCGGCCCGTCCCGCGGACCGCATCCGCCGGGTGACCCGGTCGACAAGCCCGGCCAGGATGGCGTCCAGGGTCTCGGGTGACTTCGGGGAACGGCCGAGCGCGCGCTGCGAACCGATCGAGCGGCGGCGCCGGCCAACCTCGATCGGCCGGGGATCCCGGTTGTGGGCAAGAGCGTGCAGATGCCGTCCCGAAGCCCGGCCGAGCATCGCGACCAGCGCTGCCTCGGACAGCATCGCGACGTCGCCGACCTTGTCGAGGCCGCGGTTGTGCAGCTTCTCAGCCGTCACCTCGCCGACGCCCCAGAGTCGCTCGACTCCTAACGGGTGCAGGAACTCCAGCTCTCGATCCGGCGCGACCACCAGCAGCCCGTCCGGCTTGGCGACTCCGCTGGCCACCTTGGCCAGGAACTTGGTCCGAGCCACCCCGACGGTGATCGGCAGGCCGACCTGCTCGAGCACCTCCGCACGGAGACGCCGCGCGATGTCGACCGGCGTACCGGCGATTTTGCGCAGGCCGCCGACATCCAGGAAGGCCTCGTCGATCGACAGCCCTTCGACCAATGGCGTCGTGTTTTCGAAGACCTTGAAGACCGCCTTGCTTGCTTCCGAGTACGCCGACATGCGCGGCTCGACCACGATGGCCTGAGGACAGTGGCGCCGAGCCTGGCCGCCGTTCATCGCCGTACGGACGCCGCAGGCCTTGGCCTCGTAGCTCGCGGCGAGGACCAC
>JAWWOY010000291.1:0-2511 GCA_033851195.1 Kribbellaceae bacterium
GAGGGTGAGCAGACAGCCGCAGTTCACCCCGATCAGCAGCAGCATCATCCGCTGTCCCTCGGCCGCGGCCACCGATTCCATCGCGATATAGGCCGGCAGGTTGTTGGCCAGGTTGGCGGCGGCTGACGCTGTGCCGGTCAGCCGCAGGTCTGACAGGACTCCACCTGGGCTGGTGCCTGCCACATCGCCGAGCAAGCCCTCCAGACCATGAGCCGTCAGCGCCGCGACGACGAAGAACAACCCGACCACGGTCAGGACCAGTCGCCAGGGCACGTGCGCCCAGCGGAGGCCGGCCGGCCGGCGTACGGCGAAGAGGACCACGAGTACGACGGCGCCGGCGCTGGCGGGCCAGGCCACGTCGACCCCGCTGACGAAGGCCGGCCCCAGCGCCAGGCACACCGCGGCGCATCCCCAGAAGAGCACCTTGTCGTCGATCCCCGGTGTCGCCGGTACGACGTATCTGCGCCCGAGGTCACGCCGGAACAGCAACGCCAGGACTGCGACGGTCACGACGATTGCCACCACCGCGGGCCGCCAGCTCAGGCCGACGTAGCCCCGCAGCCCGAGGCCGAGCTGGTCCAGCTGGTGCAGCGCGAGGAGATTCGTGAGATTCGAGACCGGTAGCAGCAGGGAGGCAGTCCCCGCCAGCCAGACCGTGGTGAAGGCGAAGAGCTTGGGCGGGATGTCGAGCTGACGTGCCATCGCCAGGACCACCGGCGTGAGCAGCACGGCGCAGGTGTCCAGCGACAGGATCACCGTCAGCGCGCTGGCGAGGACCACGACCAGCAACCACAGCCGCCAGGTCCGGCCCCGGCCCAGGTGTGCGGCCTCCCGGGCGGCCACCTCGAAAACCCGCGCCGCGTCGGCCAGTTCGGCGATCACCGTCACGCCGACCAGGAACACGAGTACCGGGGCGATCCGCTCGAGCAGGCTCAAGGCTGCCGCCGGAGCGAGCTCGCCGCTCAGCAACGCCGCCAACCCGCCGAGCGCGCTCAGCCACCACACAGAAATCCTCGCCTTCCTCGACGGTGACAGCCGTAAGTACGACCTGAGTGGTAGGTCGCGGTCGCCCTGGTGAGGACGAGAACTGGTCACCGGCCTTGAGTACGCTTGCCGGGTGACACCGCCGGAGCAGCCTGCTCAGTATGACCCGGACTACCCCGCGGAGTTTGAGGCGGACGTGGTACTGCGGGACGGCTCGACCGCGCACCTGCGCCCGATCACCCCGGCTGACGCCGACCTGCTGGTGTCCTTCTACGCCCGTGTCTCCGAGCAGTCCAAGTACTACCGCTTCTTCGCGCCCTACCCCGAGTTGTCCGAGCGGGATGTCGCACGTTTCACCCAGGTGGACTACCGGGACCGGCTGGCGCTGATCGTCACTGTCGGCGACGCGATGATCGGCGTCGGGCGGTACGAGCGGACCGGGCCGAACTCGGCCGAGGTGGCCTTCCTGATCGAGGACGCACACCAGGGCCGGGGGCTGGGGCAGTTATTGCTCGAGCATCTGGCCCAGGCCGCCCGCGAGCAGGGCATCACCCGGTTCGTGGCAGAGGTGCTGCCGGACAACCGGAAGATGATCACCGTCTTCACCGAGGCCGGCTACAAGGTGGCCCGGGAGATCGAGGACGGTGTGATCCTGGTGGAGTTCGACATCGCGCCGACCGACACCTCGTTCGGCGTGATGCAGGCGCGGGAGCAGCGCTCGGAGGCGTTGTCGATCGCGCGGCTGCTGACCCCGTCGAGCGTGGCCGTGATCGGCGCCAGCCGCCGCGAGGGCACCATCGGCCACGCGCTACTGCACAACCTGCGCGACGGTGGCTTCGCCGGCAGGCTGTACGCCGTGAACACCGACACGTCGGCGGACGAGATCGACGGCGTACCGGCGTACTCGACGATCCGCGACGTGCAGGACACGGTGGACCTTGCAGTGGTCGCGGTCCCGGCCGAGGCAGTCGCCGACGTGGTGCTCGATTGTGCGGCCAAAGGGGTCCGCGGCCTGGTCGTGGTGTCCAGCGGCTTCGCCGAGATCGGTGACGAGGGCCGCAAACGTCAGCGCCGCCTGGTCGGGCTGGCCCGGTCGTACGGGATGCGAGTGATCGGCCCGAACTGTCTCGGCGTGATCAACACGGCTCCCGGCGTCTGTCTCAACGCGACCCTCTCGCCGTTGATGCCGAGCGGCGGCCGGATCGCGTTCTTCTGCCAGTCCGGAGCACTCGGTGTGTCGATCCTGGCGGACATGGTCGGGCGTGGACTCGGTCTGTCCACGTTCGTCTCGGCGGGCAACCGGGCCGATGTGTCCGGCAACGACCTGATGCAGTACTGGTACTCCGACGAGGCGACCGAGGTCGTGCTGCTGTACCTGGAGTCGCTGGGCAACCCGCGAAAGTTCAGCCGGGTCGCGCGCAGGTTGGCCGGGCGTAAGCCGGTGATCGCGCTGAAGTCCGGCCGGGCCACCCAGGGCGTGCCGCTCGGCCACACGGTCCGGCGCAGTCAGTTGCCGTCGGCCACAAT
>JAWWOY010000326.1:0-10059 GCA_033851195.1 Kribbellaceae bacterium
GCGAAGTCTGCTCTCAACTGGTCGCGCTTGTGTAGCGGCGAAGGCCCGCGCGCCAGACCAGGCCGGAGGCTACGCAGGCGGCGGCGGCAATTGCTAGCGCGATCGGCACCGCTATCAGTCCGCCACCACGGGCAAGTACCTCGACAGGCACTGTTGCGACCAGCGCCACGGGGAGGACGTAGGTGAAGATGAGCCGGAGCGGCGACCGGTAAAGCTGAACGGGATAGCGAGCGAACTGCCAGATCGCGTCGTAGACCACATCGAGGCTCAGTCCGAAGGCCCAGAACACGACGGCTGCGATCAGTACCCGCGTTGCCCACATGATGGCCGTGGCGGCCAACAGCAGGACCAGCCAAGCCAGGATCCCGACCGGGGTGATCGCGATTGCCGCTTGGACGATTCCGAAGACAACGACGCTGATACCTAGCCCGACCTGGACCAGGCCGAATGGGGCGCAGGTTCCGGCGCTGGCCAGAAAAATGGTGGGCGCCGGCTGTACCAGGAGGGCGTCGAACTGGCCGTTCTTGACCTGGCTACCGAACCATTGGAGGTTCGGCTCGACGAACGCCGTACGGAGACCGCTCACTACTTGGAAGGTCCCGAGTAGGGCGATCGCCTCTCCCGGCGTCCAGCCGCCGAGAGTGTCGGTCCGGGTGTAGACAACGCTCAGGGCTGCAAGGGAGGAGGCAGCCCCAACGACTGTCAGAACGAATTCGAACAGAAGGTCGGCGCGAAAGGTGACGCTGCGTCGAAGTGACATGGAGAAGAGCGCCCCGAAGAGCCTGATGATCTTGAACACGGGAGCCTTCATCCTCCGATGGCCGTGAATCGACGGACACCTAGCCGCCAGACCAGCGCTGCTAGTGCGGTCAGAACAACCAGCCAGCCGAGCTGTACGCCGTACGCGGCCACGAGTTCGGATCCCAGGATGTTGCCGGCGGCGATCTCGGCGGGTGCGCCGAGCATCGACCAGAAGGGAAGAATCTGGCCGATCTCCTGGAACGGTTGAGGTAGGAAGCTCAACGGCGCAGCTGTGCCCCCCAGCAGGAAGATCAACGTCTCTCCCATCCCGACGGCGCCGTGCGCACGCTGCGTCCAGATCGCTGACAACGCCAGGGTGTAGGTGAACACGAAGCGGATTCCTGCCGCGATCAGGACGGCTGGGACCGCGAGCAGAAGGTTCGCTGCCGTCAGCGACACGCCCGCGATCAGGCCAACGATCAAGATCAACGGCAGTCCGAACAGCAGGTGCCAGAGTCGGAGAGCAAGATTGGTCGCGAGATAGTCGACTACGACCGGACGCGGCTTCACCAGCTCGGATGCGAAGTCGCCGGCATAGATACCGTTGGCCAGCGTGTGGTGTTCGTAGGAAACGGTCAGCAACTGCACGGCGAGCAGCACCACGTAATAGGTCGTGACTCCGGCATTCCCCGGCACCGCTGACGACCACACGAGAAGCCCCAGCAGTGGCGTCACCGCCTGCCCGATCACCATCGTGATCACGAACGTGCGGAAACTCCACCACTGCACCGAGCTGCGCCATACCCCCAGACCCAGCAGCCGGACAATCCGTTCCGCCTGCGATCCACCGACACCGGTAGCCGTCGTCATCGCTTCCCGTCCCGATAAAAGCGATCCATGACGAGGTCGAGGGGCGGCTCTTCGACTGCCAGGTCGACGATGGAAAGTTGCCCCAGAAGCTCACTCGTCACCGCTGGTACCGCATCGCGGGGCACGCGAAGTGAGACCTGCCCGCTGTCTGTGCGCTCAGACTTCTCCAGCTCGCCGAAGCGTTCCCAGGCGACACCCGCATGGTCTGTCACCGAGACCCTGATCAGCTTGTAGGGGGAGAGCTTCGCCCCCAATGAGCTGAGCCCACCGTCATAGCGGACCCGGCTGCGATCGATCAGAATCACCCGCCGGCACAACGACTCCACGTCGGCCATGTAGTGGCTGGTCAGCAAGACCGTCGCCCCTGTCCGGACCGCGTAGTCCGCGATGAACCGACGCAGCGCAGCCGCCGCCGAGACGTCCAGGCCGAGAGTCGGCTCGTCCAGGAACAGCACCTTCGGCCGATAGACCAACGTGGTAGCGAGTCCCGCCCGCATCCGCTCGCCCAGACTCAAGGCTCGTACCTGCCGGTCCAGCAACGATTCCAACTCCAGCATCTCGACCAAGTCGTCGACATTGGCACGGAAATCGGAGCCTGGAACCTCATAGAGGAGCTGCTGGTAGCGCAATGAGTCCATCAGGGTCAGTTCAGCCGGGCCACCGATGGGCTGGCTACCGCGAACAAGCGCGATCTTCTTGAGATAGTCGTGTTGCCGACGCCAGGGCACATAACCAAGCACCCGTGCCTCACCAATTGTGGGATGCAAGATGCCCGACAGAATCTTCATCGTGGTGGTCTTGCCTGCTCCGTTGGGTCCGATGAAGCCGACCACCTCACCGGCCTGGAGATCGAAGGACACCTCGGCTACTGCATCGATGTCCCGATACTCGCGACGCACAACCGAACGCAGCGCCGCGCGCAGCCCTGACGCGCGTACGGGTGCCCGATACGTCATGCCGAGGTTCTTCACGGAAACAGCTGCACCAGCTGGCTCGTCCAGGACCTCACATTTGCTCATAGGCTCAACCTAGGAGACTGATGCAAGATGAAGGGTTAAGGAGATCATCGTGCAGCACGACGCCCTGATCGGTGACGAAAGTCTGCGCCGTAGGTTAAATCGACGGATGCATCTACGGCCCGTCGACCTTGCGCGGCTGGCCGGCCTCGGCGTCACCCAGATCCGCACCTACGAGCGGCTGGGCTTTCTGCCACCGGCCGAGCGTGGCGCGAACGGCTACCGCCGCTACTCACCCGCTCACGTCGAGGCCTTACGAGTCGCGAGGATCGTGATCGCCGGCTACGGCTGGCAAAACGCCCTCGACGTCATGCGTGCAGTTCATCTCGGCGACAGCGCCGCGGTGTTCGTGCTCGTCAATGCCAGGCATGCAGCACTCGATGGTCAACACAACCGACTCAAGGATGCTCTTGAAACCACCGAGGCCATGCTGCGACGCCCTCCGGCAGCGACGACATCACGTGGCAGGCCGTCGGTGCGGATCAAGGAAGCGGCAAGCACCGTTGGCGCGCGGGCTTCTGCAGTGCGGTTCTGGGAACGGCAGGGACTGTTGCAACCGGAACGCGAGCCCTCGACCGGATACCGCCTGTACGACGCTCAGCAGTTGGGGCGCCTCAATGTGATCGCGCTGCTCCGCGACGTCGGATATCACTTCGACGCCATCCGCGAGGTTCTCGCCGAGCTTGCCGGCGGCCGCCCCGACCAGATCCGGCAGGCACTCGAGGAGCGGCTCGAGACTCTGAACCGGACAACCTGGCAATGCATCAATGCCACCAGCGCCATCCGCGACTACCTGGAGACGCTCTCGCGAGCGCCACAGAAGGAACCGCACTTGCCCGAAGCCCCGATAGCGTAGGGGCAGCGGGTCTAGTGTCCCGTGAGGGCGGCTAGTCAGCGAAGACAGCTGGTACGTCGGCGACGAGCCGGGTCAGCGTGCGGGCGAATCGATCGCGCTCTGTCGTGGGTAGCCCGTCCAGCAGCAACTCGAGCCGGCTGGTCAACTGGTCGTGGAACCGGTGCACTGCGTCTGCACCCGCCGACGTCAGCGTGACCTTGACCGCGCGTCGGTCGTGCGGATCTGCCTCCCGTCCGACGAGGCCGCGCTGCTCGGCGCGATCGACCAGTCCGGTGAGACTCGACCGCTCCAGCCCGAGCAGGCCCGAGAGCTCTGCCATGCCGACGGACCGGTCGGTCAATGAGCACAGCATCTGCGCCTGGGCCACGGTGAGATCGCAGCCGCGCCCGACCTCGGCGTACAGGCTCTGGACCAGGAAGGTCAGCCGCACCAGACCGGTGGCAGGGCCGATGGTGTTCTTCATCGCTGCCTCCCGGTGAGTTTGCGATTGTTCGTAGTACGAAGTAATTTGTTCCTGAGACGAATATTACGTGGTACGAACGAGGTGGGCAATGACGGACTACGGGCACGAGCTGGTGTTCGGCACGTTCCTGACCCCTGCGGTGGCGGATCCCGAGCGGGTGATCGCGCTGGCGCAGTTGACCGAGCAGGCCGGGCTCGATCTGGTGACTGTGCAGGACCATCCTTACCAGCCGCGCTTGCTCGATGCCTGGACGCTGCTCTCGGTGATCGCGGCGCACACCCAATCGGTGCGGGTGGCAACGAACGTGGCGAACCTGCCGCTCCGCCAGCCGGTTGTGCTGGCCCGGAGCGTGGCGACTCTCGACCTCATCAGTGGCGGCAGGGTTGAGCTCGGCCTCGGCGCCGGCGGGTTCCTCGAGGCTGTTGCGGCCAATGCCGGCCCGCGGCTCACGGTCGGCGAGAGTGTTGCCGCGTTGGAGGAGGCCGTCCAGATCATCCGCGAGGTCTGGACTCCGGAGGGCGGCGGCATTCGGCTCGACGGCAAGCACTACAGCGTCGTCGGCGCCAAGCGCGGTCCGGCGCCGGCGCACGACGTCGAGATCTGGCTGGGTGCGTACAAGCCTCGCATGCTCGCGCTGACCGGTCGTCTTGCTGACGGATGGCTCCCTAGCAGCGCGTACGCCGGACCTGACCAGCTGGCAGAGATGAACAAGATCATCGATGAGGCTGCAGTGGAAGCCGGGCGGAAGCCGTCCGAGGTGCGGCGGTTGTACAACTTGTCCGGCCGGTTCGACGGGCGTGATGGGTTCTTGCAGGGTCCGGAGGAGCTGTGGGTCGAGCAGCTCACCGAGCTGACACTGGCTGAGGGCATGAGCACGTACATCCTCGGCTCGGACTCGCCCGAGGACATCCGCCGATTCGCCGATGTCGCTGTAGGGGTGCGGGAGGCTGTGGCTGCCGCCCGGTCAGGTACTGCTCTTCCGACTGCGCCTGTCGTCCAGGCGCGGGCGGAGGGCCTCGGCGTGGTGCCGACGCCGGACAGCGGAGTACGGCGGAGTGCTGTGCAGCCGTGGGACGAATCGACCCGGCCGACCGGGCCGGCGCCAGAACCGGGCCGCGTCTACACATCCCATCAGCGAGCGTCCGGGCAACACCTCATCGACGTACATGATCACCTCCGCGCGGAGCTCGACCAGGTGCGTGATCTGGTCGAGCAGGTCGCGGCCGGCTCGATAGGCGTCGGCCAGGCGCGCTCGGAAATCAACACCATGACGATGCGGCAGAACAACTGGACGCTGGGCGTCTATTGCGAGTCGTACTGCCGGCTGGTGACGACGCACCACTCGATCGAGGACCAGGCGTTGTTCCCGCAGTTGCGCCGCGCCGATTCGCGGCTCGCACCGGTGGTGGACCGGTTGGAGCAGGAGCACCGCACGATCCACGACGTACTGGAAGGTGTCGATCAGGCGCTGGTAGCCCTTGTCGACGGCTCCGGCGACATCGCGGGCTTGCGTCGTGCGGTGGATCTGCTGGACGACACGCTGCTGTCGCATCTGTCCTATGAGGAACGCGAACTCGTCGAGCCGCTAGCTCGCCTCGGCGTCATCTGAACGCCAGTTGGATGACAGGGCCCGGATAACGCCCTGAATTCGTGCTGTGATATTGCGAGATGCCTTCGGGGTATCGACGACGGCCGGCCACGGCTATGCTCTGGGCAGATTTCACTGTGCAAGTGGGGGGCAGATGGATTCCAGAGAATCACTGAAGGCAGCACTGTGGACGGTACCGATCCCTGGCTCGCCACCATCGATGTCCATCGATGATGCGGCAGTCGGCCTCGCCTTTCTCGACATGGCATTGCGCCAGAACCACGTGCGCCGTATTACCGAGCGGTTACTTCTGTTGGAGCACCTGGCGCCGCGGTGCAGGACCGAGATCGATATCAGCTTAAATCTTCTCCACCAAGAACAGCGGGACGCTTGCGAGGCATTCCAGCAGGCGCGACAACGCAGTGTCGTCGGCGGTCCCGCCCATCGGTCGCCGATCTCTGACGAAGGTCCGGCAGGTCGTGGGACCGCCGACTCCTTCGCTCGGCCGGACGATACCCTCTGGGTCCCCGTCGCGCGGTTACCCCGTCAGGCGGTCGCGCCGATAGAGGTCCGTGATTCCACCGGAGCCAAGCTGCCCCGGCTCACGCAGCTCGAGGTCGCGATGCCGTTGGCCAGCGGCCTCTTTCAACTCTTGCGTGGGATGCTCGCCAGCAGTCCGGACGCCAGGGTCGATGGCAATCTCGGCCGCTTCCTCTATCGCGTCGACGATTCCCGCTGGCTGGTGCAATCGGCCCTACAGGCATTGTTCGTCAGCCGCACTAGTCCGTCCGAGGCCATGAAAAGGCCGCTCAGCGAGGGAACGCGGCTGGGCCCTGGTCACAAATACCGGCATTTCGTCGAGACAGTTCTGGAGCAATACGACCATCTGCTGGCGCCGTTCTACAGCTTGCTGGACGTCGCGTTGAACGACTATCTCCTGGTGATCGGACTGCCACAGCCACGGGAACATCACCTGCTCAGTTATGAGGTGCCGCTGCTGGCTACGGAGTCAAAGGGGGTCCTGATCGCCCGGCGTCTTCGCAGCAAAGTGCGAGGGGTGTATCAGGTTGAGTATGAGACCCATGTGCCGTCGAGCCTGCGGTCGTATCACCTTGTCGCCGAGACCGATCCGACGCTGCGGATCGACAAGATGCACATCACCTCGGACGCGGACCAGCGGCAAGGCGCCTCGATCGCGTCCGACCTGCGCTTTCTGGCCGAGATCGCCGGCGAACAGGCAGATGGGGCGAAGGATCGGGTGGCTGACAAGATCGTAGAGCTCGAGCTGAGGACCGTGGTCGGCGAACTCGCCCAGTTGGTGACGAGACGCCGGTGGGAGGCGGACGAGGCCAAGCTGGAGTGGTCTGAAACACGGGTGCCGGCCATCGATGCGCTGTCCTGGGCGAGTCTGTCCGGAGAGATCCCGGATCGCAAAGAGCTCCAGTCCGCGTCGATGCTGAACCACCCGCTCGTCAGGCAGTCATCGCTGGCAGACGCCGCGAACGAGGTGGAGGATCTGGATTTGGGCATGGACTACTTCAAGGAGAACGACCCGGCATCGCATAATGCTCATGTCTACTGGCGCAGATACGCCGATGCACAGTCGTCTGCCCGGCGAATCGTGGTTCGTTCCGGTATCTCCATCAGTGACGCCACCCAGACAAGGCTTCGGGTCGCCACCTCCTATGTGCTGGCGGTGCTCTTCGTCTCGTATCTCACTGCTGCGCTTCTGACGGATCGGTTGTTTCCGTTCGTCAGATCGGCGCAGTTCGCGTTGGACGGGCGCAGCGACGCCATTGTCGCGGTGCTCCTGTTGGTTCCCGGTTTTCTCTATTCCAGGTTGGATCTTCCGCCGCGGAACTCGGTCGCAGCCCGCGTCCGGATGGTGCCGCGCTGGACAGCGCACGCGACCATGGCGATCACGATCCTGGAGGCTGCAGCGGTCGCTGCTAGTCCGTCCAACACAGTGATGCTGCTTGCGTTCGCCACCGGTTGCAGTGGTCTGGCGATCATCCTCGGCTGCCTCTGGGCGTTCGGTCGTCGGTCGCCGATCGACTCGCTACGGGTAGGGAACGTGCCGACCTGGGCCGAGAATGAAAAAGTGCGCGGCCGACCGTCGGAACTCGTCGACATGTTTCTGATGGCATCCGGAGCAGGTCGTGAGTAACGAGAGGCTGGACGATCTCTCCGCGCGATCGATGGCCGATCTAGCCAGAGGCGCGGGGGCGATCGCGGATCAACCGGGGACGCAGGTCAACTTCCAGGTCCATCACGTTCAGGATCGACCGGGGTACATCAAGTCTCAATTGGCAGGTCAGGCGGCGCTGCGGCAATGTGACGAGGTTCTGATCTCGAACCTCAATGGGGTCGTGGCAGTCGTCGGGTCGGATCGTGGCCCGCTGGCGCGGGATATGCGAAGGCGACATCAGGGTAGTTCGGCACCGGTGCGGGCGATGATCGAGCAGACTGACCGTGGCTGCATCTTCGTCGGTGCCGCGATGCCTAATCCGAGCTTCATCTACGAGTCCGCGGCGCGGTTCGAAGCCTTGATAGCGCTGGAGACCGAGGAGCAGACCCTGCGGCACTCCCACGCGCAGGCGTTGCTCCGGGCAATCAGTGAGGTAGCGCAATGCGCGACTCACCAAGGCGTCACCCCGATCATGTCGCTGCACTGCCCGGTGCAGTTGCCACCCCGCCGGGTCGGCGGTCCTAGGGTTGAGGAGCGAAGCGAAACCTGGGGTGCGCCGAACGTGATTGCGGTGCGGGTGGCATTCGCGCTGCAGAAGCCCAGCAGCAGACTCCGGACGGCAATGGCCCAGCGTCTGGCCAGTTATTGCGCTACGCGCGGCTACGGCTTGTGGCTGGGCGATCTACGGCCCGGGCACGCGCAGGGCAACTGGTTCAAGGTGCAGCGGCCTGACAACGAGAGGCTCCGCGACTATCTGAAGGCGCACCATCATTGGTCCGACGAGGAATCCAGGGTCGAGCGCGTGCTTCCCGTAACGCTGGTCGGTCCGGCGAGGGTGGGCTCGACCAACGCGGTCCTGTCCTTGCTGCGATGCTCGCCGGGCCTAGGAATCGCCGGCTGCGCAATTACCTCTTTGGACGACCTGGCCTTCATCCACCTGCAGTTGACAAGCCCGGAACTCAAGGATTTCGACGTCGCTCGTGATGGGGTGGACGAAGCGCAGATCGGGGTCAGCGATCGGCTGAAGCTGATCGTGGAAGGGCTCGGCGAGCGCCTGCAGGACGTGGACGTTCGCGACGAACAGCCTGGACGGTTGGCACCCAGGGCACGGGTGATTGACCGGGCCGGGGATTACCAGGTCCTGGCCGGACCTGCCTTCGAACTCGACGGATCGACTGAACGCGGTCGCCGGCCGCTGTGGTTCTCCTGGCGCCAGACCGGCGCGGAGGCCGGCTGGCGGCCGGCCATCGTGGCCCTCCAATCGGCCCTGAACGACTGCGGCCTGTGGGCGGAGGAGGCCACCCCTGACCGCCATAGATGCGCGAACTTCGAGTACCTGCTCTGCCGGGCCATGGGCGGCGGAGCTTTCACGGCGAAAGGGAAGTTGACCGTGCCGAGTGAATTGCTGCTGGACCGTGATGCGCCCCTTGAATATGGCGCGACCAAGCTCTGCATTCGTGTCAAGGCTGCCTGGCGGGCCCGGCTGGCCGAGCGAGGTGTGGTCGGGCTTGATTCACTGAGCTTCGCGTGGCGCGAGCATTTTCTCGGGAACAGCCGAACCCGCTGAGGACTCGAGTGCGGGTGGTCCCGCGTGGACTCGGCCGCCTCTACTTCGCTTCGCCGAGGAGCGAGGCCAGGATGTCGAGCAGGCGCAGTCGAGGCGCCTTGGAGAGTAGCTGCGCGGGCGACCCGGTCGGCTCGTGCTCAAGACGAGCTTCCAGCCGGTCGAATTCCTGAGCATTGGCAGGGTTGGCCAGATCGCGGTGTACGGCGGCCAGGAAGTCTGCGCCGGCGGCGGCGTCGCGGTACGTCATCCGGACGAAGCTGTCGCTGATCGGGAACAGGTACGGCCTCTTCAGGTGTAGCAGCTTCGACTTCTTCGCCTGCCCGAACCCGCGGTGACCGGAGAACTTCTCGTCGAGCGCCGTCGCGGCGTCGAAGAGTTCACTGTCCGGTACGGCGTCCTCGAGCCGGGCGCGGACGGGAATCGCCGCGAACTCCTTCTCCGCGTCCACCTCCACCAGCCAGGGGATGTCGTTCGCCTTCAGGTCCGACCCGATCACCATCGTCCTGGCCAGATCGTCAAGGGTGACCTTGTCGGGGTCGACACCGCCGACGTTCTCCAGCCCGGGGAGACCGTCGTAATACCGCAGCACGGCCGGGTTCGTCTCGGCGTACAGCCGCACTTGGGCGAACGCCTCGTCCACGACGATCTTCCGACTTCCGATGTTCATGAGCCACACCCTCACACTGTTCGTGGCAGACCCGAGAGCCGGATTGGGCGATCCAGTTCCCGCAGGTCCGATCTACATCCGGATGCGGTGCATCGTAGGGGAC
>JAWWOY010000363.1:0-5625 GCA_033851195.1 Kribbellaceae bacterium
GTCGACAACGCCCAGGCGGCCGGCATCCAGCCCGTCGAGCTCACCATCGAAGAGGTCGGCTACACCGACTGCGAACTCCGGATCAGGGGGCTGCGGTCCGCCATGCCGGATGCCCGGATCAGATTGATCTCCGGCGGCCACAACGCGATCGCCTCCGGCCTGGCAGGCGCCGAGTGGGTGCTCGACTCTCAGGACCGACCGACCGCGATCGTCGGGTTGAGCGACGTGCTGGCTCTCGGCGCGATGGAGGCCATGCAGACCCGCGGCCTGGTGCCGGGCCGGGACCTGACTGTGGTCGGCTTCGACGACATCCCGGTGGCGGAGACATCCGGCCTCACCACCATCCGCCAACCCATCAGGGACAAGGGCCGCGCCGTCGGCCGGATCCTGCTCGACCCCGCCACGGCCGAACGCCAGATCCTGCTGCCGACGGAGCTCGTGGTCCGCGCCAGCAGTGGTCCTGCACCCCGTGACTGAAGGCGGCTGACAACAGCTCCACTTAGCTGCACAGCTCCATCACCCATACGAACTGACGGCCGACCGGCCGCCGGTCCTGATCACCATGCCCACCACCTGCCAAACACCATGCCCACCACCATGCTCACCACCATGCTCACCGGAAGGAGCACGACCATGACCTACTTCATCGCCGGCAACACCGCCGTGGAAAACGCGCGGTCCCTCGCCCAGTCCGCACTGCCGAACGCTCCCCAGCAGCCCGACCTCGAGCCGCGGCGCAACCGGACCGCCCCCAGCCGGGCGATCCGCAGCCGCCTCAGCACCGCCCTGCGGGCCACCGCTGAGCGCGAGCTCAAGCTGGCCGAGCGGCTCGACCCGGCTCCCCGCTGCGAACCGTTCCCTGGCTGACCAGCCGATTGCAGGCCTGAAGCCGGGCTCCCCCGCCGCCGAATCGCGGGCGGTGAAGGCCGGCTGTCGGTGGTATCTGGCAGGCTGAAAGGCGATGACCGAGCCGGACGTACTGCTGACTGCCCGCGCGCTGGTGCTCCACGATCTGGCCGCGCGGGGTTTTGACGACGCCATCATGGTGTCGCTGCTGGAGGATGCCGTCGCCGGACGGCAATGGTGGCTCGACCAGTGGCCGGAGGGTAGCGAGCACATCGCCGGCCTGGTCGCGCAGGACGTGCAGGACCAGCTGGTCGACTCCGGCGTGCGCTGGCCGCGCTGTACGGCGTGCGACGACCTGAACGATCACGAACTACGGATCGAGCCCGAACTGGGACCCGACCCGCACTGGGTCTGCGAGCGGGCCGGCATCAGTGTCGCACCACTGGGCCGCCTGACCTGAGCCTCACTCACCTCGACCCTGATCCACCCCCTGACTTCCCCTGCGGGTTTCTGATTCGCCTGAGGGTCCGACCCAGGGTTTAACCTGTCGCGCTACATGTAGACAACCTACTAGTGTGCGGGTCATGAAGTCCTTGGTGGTCCTCCGGGTCGTCGCGGTGACGCATGCCGCCGCGGCCTGCCTGCAACCCGTCCTGGCCGGGTCCTACCTGTCCGGCAATGGCGCCGCGATGCGGCTGCATTCGCCGGTCGGGCTCAGCCTCTTCTTCGTCGCCCTCGCGCAATTGCTGACGGCAACGATCTACTGGCGCTTCGGCGGCCCTGGCTGGCCGGCGCTGCTGTCGATGGCCGTCGCCGCCGCCGAGGGCGTGCAGATCTCGATGGGCTTCGCCCGTGAACTGGCCGTGCACATCCCACTCGGCGTGGGGATCGTGATGACCGCCCTGGTCTTCGCCGGCTGGACCTTCCGCCCCGCCGCCCGCGTTCGTCGTACGGCGAAATCGGAGGCGGTGGCGGCATGACGATCGAGAGCCTGCAGCAGGACGTCATGCAAGCCAGGGTGAAGCGGCCGAAGGTGTCGCTGGCGTTCCTGCGGATCGTGTTGGTGGTTCATGCCGCGCTGGTGGTGATGCAGCCGATCATGGCCGGTTACTACCTGTCCGGCGAGGCCGACGCGATGAACTGGCACAGCCCGATCGGCTCGAGCCTGTGGATGTGGTCGATCATCCAGTTCGTCGTGGCGATGCTCTACTGGCGCCCGGGCGGTGGGCGGCTGTGGCCTGCGTTGGCCAGCGTCGCGCTGTTCTTCGCGGAGTTGACCCAGATGATCCTCGGCTACAGCCAGACGCTGGCCGTCCACATCCCACTCGGCACAGCCATCGTGATCTCGGTGCTGCTGTTCGCCGCTTGGTCCTTCCGCTCCAGCGCACGTCGGGGCCGTCACCCGGAGGTAGTTCGATGACCATGTCCCGCCCCATGTCCCGCCCCATGTCCCGCCCCATGTCCCGCCGTACCGTCCTGAAGGCTGCAGGCGTTGCCGGAGGCGCCGGCCTGACGCTAGGGATGTCCAGCTGCGGCCTAGACGCGTCCCCTGGTCAGACTGCCGAGCCACTACGGAGCTCGGCGCCGCTCCCCAAGCCGTACGCCGTACCGCTGCCCGTGCCTCCAGTGAAGCGGCCAGTCAGGACAGCGGACGGCATCGACTACTACAGGGTCGTCCAGCAGCGCGGGAGCCTGGAGATCCTGCCGGGCCTCCGTACCGAGGTGCTCGGGTACGACGGCCTATTCCCTGGCCCGACCTTCGACGTACGCAGCGGCCGCACAATCGTGGTCGAGCAGGTCAACCAGCTGGACGTACCCACTGTGGTTCACCTGCACGGCGGCCACACCCCTAGCAGCAGCGACGGCTGGCCGCTGGACTTGCTGATGCCGAACGGCACGAGCCATCACGACCACGGCATGTCTGGCATGCCTGAGATGACCGGCGGCGACGTCAAGACCGGCAGCAGGACCTACACGTATCCGAACGCTCAGCGGGCCGCCACACTCTGGTACCACGACCACCGGATGGACTACACCGCTCCGCAGGTCTATCGCGGGCTGTTCGGGCTGCACCTGGTTCGCGACGCCGAGGAGGATGCGCTGCCGCTGCCGGGTGGCGACCGGGAGATCCCGCTGGTGATCGCGGACCGGGCCTTCGCAGCCGACGGCTCATTCCTCTACCCGGCCAGGAAGGACGGCCCGGGCGTCGAGTCGGCGTACATGGAAGGTGTTGTCGGTGATGTGATCCTGGTGAACGGTGCGCCCTGGCCGGTGCTGGAGGTTGATGCCGCGCGCTACCGGTTCCGCATCCTGAACGCGTCGAACGCCCGCCGCTACGAGCTCGCACTCCAGCCCGGGCCCGCGAAGCTGGTCCAGATCGGCAGCGACGGCGGCCTCCTCGGCGCACCCGTCGAGCACAGCAGCCTCGTGGTCGCCCCGGCCGAACGGTTCGACGTGGTGGTGGACTTCTCGGCGTACCAGGTCGGCACCGAGGTGACGCTGGTGAATCGCCTCGGCGACGGCTCCGCCGCACAGGTGATGCGGTTCAAGGTCGCGCGCAAGGCTTCCGACGACAGCAGCATCCCGGCCCGGTTGTCGTCGTACGCCGAAGTGCCGGAACCGGCAGGGGTGGTCCGCCGGCAGTGGCGCTTCAGCCGCGGCAGCGCAGGCGGGCACCAGGGCTGGACAATCAACGGCAAGCCGTTCGACCCGTCCCGGATGGATGCCCGGCCGCGGCTTGACGAGTACGAGGTCTGGACCTTCGTGACCGACGTGCACCACCCGGTGCACGTCCACCTGGCGCCGTTCCAGGTGCTGCGCCGCGGCGCCGGCAAGGCCGGTCAGTACGACGCCGGCTGGAAGGACACGGTGGACATCCGCCCGGCCGAGGTGGTCGACGTACTGGTGCGTTTCAGCAACTACAAGGGCAAGTACCTGATCCACTGCCACAACCTGGAGCACGAGGACATGGCCATGATGGCCGCCTTCGAAACCACCTGACGACAGGCCGCACGGGACACTAGATCTCTTTCAGCCGTTCGCCGATGCCAGTGAGATAGCTGACCAGGGAGTCTCGCCAACGGGTGACTTGGGCTGTCATGTCGGGGCCCAGCTCAGGGTTGATCTCCCAGCTGGCGAAGGGGCCGTGGGAGAACCAGCCGATGGCGCCGGTCAGACGGTGGATCGCGGTGTTCGGCTGCGACCGTGGGCCGTAGGTCTCGAAGAAGGCGTCAGGGAGTTGTGAGCCGTTGATCAAGTAGATGTGTTCGTCGAGTGCCGCGATCTCCTTGGCGGGATCGCCGACGCGAGGGTCGCCCCAGTCGATCAAGATGGTCTCTGACGGGCCGACGATGATGTTCGCGGGATAGACGTCCCAGTGCAGCAATGCGGTCGGAGCCTCTCGGAGCGGCTCGGCGTTGTGGTCGATCACTTCGTGCAGGTGCGGCAGGTGTGGGACCACGAACGCGAGATTGGCCGTCAGCTTGGGTTCGGCGTCGACCAGCATCTCGTGCATGTCCCGCACCGGGTCCGTCGGACTGAGAACCAGCTCCTCCGGGCCGAACACGCCCTTCATTCCCTTGGGGAAACGCACCGCGTGCAGGCGGCGGAACGCCGTACCTGCCGATCGCCAGGTGTTGTCGGTCATACGGTCCTCGGCAACCAAGGCGGACAGCATCTCGCCGGGGATGTACTCGTAGAGGGTCGCGAACTCATTGCCGCCGAGCAGGGCAGGCGCCGGCACGTCGTGCTCAGCCAGGAAGCGTGCTTGGCCGAGGGGGAGCGGACGGGGCTGCTGCTGCAGGTGACGGAGTACGACCTGCTGGGCATCGGCGAGGGTGGCGCGCAGGATCTCGTGGTCGAACCCGTGGCCGCGCAACGGTTCGAACGACGTCACTGCGGGCCGACCAGCCGCGGCGACGAGCTCGTGCAGGAGGGCTTCCGTGCCAGTCATCCGCCGCATTTTGCCGTCCTTTGGGCTGGCTCCGCGACGGGTTTAGAGCTGACCAGAGCCGAGGCTGCTTATCTGCGCGACCCCTTGACCTCCCTCGCCGGGCGCCTTAAGGTCAACACATCCGTTGATCAACGAATTGGTTGATAAAGATGTCGGTTGATGATGACGCGCTCGATCGGGCGTTCACCGCGCTCGGCGACCCGGTGCGCCGGGCTCTGATCGCCCGGCTGTCCCGCGGCGAGGCGACGGTCAACGAACTCGCCGAGCCGTTCGCGATCACCAAACAGGCAGTGTCGCGGCACCTCCAGGTGCTCGAGACCGCGGGGCTGATCACCCGCAGCCGCGACGGGCAACGCCGGCCTTGTCATCTCAACCCGGCCGCCCTGGAGGCCCTCACCAGCTGGATCGACGAGTACCGGCTGGCCTCGGAACGCCGCTACCGCCGCATCGATGCAGTACTCGAGACCGTGAAGGAGCAAGACCGATGAGCCCGCACCCGACCACCATCAGCTCACCGCCCGGCACCCCGTTCATCGAGGTCATCCGGGACTTCGACGCCACCCCGGCCCAACTCTTCCGCGTCTCGACCGACCCGGACCTCGTCGCCCAGTGGCTCGGCCCGCGCGACCTGGCGATGGACGTCCTCCAGTACGACGTACGCCCGGGCGGGAGTTATCGCTACCTCCACCGGGACCCGAGTGGCGCCGAGTACGCGTTCCGCGGCGTCTTCCACACGGTCGAGCCGGACCGGCGACTCATCCAGACGTTCGAGTGGGAGGGTGCTCCGGGCCAGGTCAGCCTGGACGACGCGACGTACGAGGAGATCG
>JAWWOY010001095.1:0-2539 GCA_033851195.1 Kribbellaceae bacterium
TCCGCATCCTGATTCGCGATTCCCCGGCCGCTATCACGTCGGGCGGCACCTACTCCACCCTGCTCAACGAGGCTGTCAACCAGGTGTCGTCGATCCTGGCAGGTGACTTCTCCCGCCGCGGCCTCGACCCCGAGACCGCGCCGCTGTACGCCCAGGCGCTGGTCGGGTCGGTGTCGATGACGGCGCAGTGGTGGCTCGATGTGCGCGAGCCGAAGAAAGAAGTCGTCGCCGCGCACCTTGTCAACCTGTGTTGGAACGGGCTGTTGCACCTCGAGAACGACCCGCTGCTGCTCGACGAGTAAGTGATTTCGGCGTGCTGAGTTGCGCTCAGCGCGACCGAGCACGCCGAAATCACAAGTGCCTAGGATGGATTGCATCATGACCGCATCGGGGATCACCCATGTTCAAACCCCGATCGCGGGGCTCGTCGAATTGGCGCTGCGCGATCCCTCGCTGGCGGATGTCGCCAGTCGTGCCGCGGACAGACCCAGCGATCTCACCCTCGTCGGCCCGGCCAGCGCGCGGGTGTTCGCAGCGAGCGCGCTGACGCAGGCCGGTCCGCTGCTCGTGGTCACCGCCACCGGGCGCGAAGCCGACGATCTGACGGCCGAACTGCGCGGCGTGCTTGGCGAGGCCGTCGCCCTGTTCCCGTCGTGGGAGACGCTGCCCCACGAGCGGTTGTCACCGGGCGTCGACACCATCGGTGCGCGGCTGATGTTGTTGCGCCGGTTAGCACATCCCGACGACGCGCGCCTCGGCCCGCCGTTGCGCGTTGTGGTCACCACGACACGATCGCTGCTGCAACCGATGGCGCCCGACCTCGCCGATATCGAACCGGTGACGCTGACCGTCGGAGCCGAGACCGAGTTCGACGCCCTCATCGCGCGGCTCGTCGACCTGGCCTACACCCGGGTCGACATGGTCGGTAAGCGAGGCGAGTTCGCGGTGCGCGGCGGCATCCTCGACCTTTTCCCGCCGACGGCCGAACACCCGGTGCGCGCCGAGTTCTGGGGCGACGAGATCTCCGAGATGCGGATGTTCGCCGTCGCCGACCAGCGCTCGATCCCCGAAATCGCTGTCGATTTCTTGGTCGCTGTGCCGTGCCGGGAGATGCTCCTCACCGACGACGTCCGCGACAGGGCCGCCAAGCTGGCCGCCGAGCACCCGCCCGTGGAGAACAGCGTCACCGGCAGCATCCCCGACATGCTCGCCAAGCTGGCCGAGGGCATCCCCGTCGACGGCATGGAGGCGCTGCTGCCGCTGCTGCGGCCCACCCAATTGTCGACGCTGTCCGACCACCTGCCCGCGGGCACGCCGGTGCTGATCTGTGATCCGGAGAAGGTCCGAACCCGCGCCGCTGATCTGATCAAGACCGGTAGGGAGTTCCTGGAAGCCTCGTGGTCGACGGCCGCCGTCGGTGGTGACGTGCCGATCGACATCGAAGCCCTTGGCGCGTCGGGGTTCGTCGACCTCGATGACGCGAAGACGGCTGCGCGCGAGGGCGGGCACCCGTGGTGGACGCTCTCGCAGCTGTCCGACGAGTCGGCGCTCGAGCTCAACATTCGGCCCGCACCGTCGGCGCGCGGCCAACAGTCCAACGTGGACGAAATCTTCGCCATGCTTCGCGCTCACGTCGCGACAGGCGGCTACGCCGTCGTCGTCACGCCCGGCACAGGCACGGCGCACCGCGTCGTCGAGCAGCTGGGCGAATCCGACACTCCCGCAATGATGTTGGAGCCAGGAGCGCCGCCGAAGGAGGGCGTCGTCGGGGTTCTCAAGGGGCCGTTGCACGACGGAGTAGTGATCGCAGGGGCCAACCTCGTGGTGATCACCGAGACCGACCTGACCGGTAACCGGGCCAGCGCCATCGCAGGCAAGCGGCTGGCCGCCAAGCGCCGCAACGTCGTCGACCCGCTGGCACTTACCGCTGGCGATCTGGTGGTGCACGACCAGCACGGCATCGGCCGGTTCGTCGAGATGACCGAGCGCGTGGTCGGCGGCGCGCGTCGTGAGTACCTGGTGCTCGAATACGGGTCGAGTAAGCGTGGTGGCGGGTCGGACCGGCTGTACGTCCCGATGGACTCGCTCGATCAGCTGTCGCGCTATGTCGGCGGTGAATCGCCGACGCTGTCCCGCCTCGGCGGTAGCGACTGGGCGAACACGAAGACCAAGGCCCGCCGGGCGGTCAGGGAGATCGCCGCCGAGCTGGTGTCGCTGTACGCCAAGCGCCAGGCGTCGGCGGGCCACGCATTCGCGCCGGACACGCCGTGGCAGGCCGAAATGGAGGACGCGTTCGGGTTCACCGAGACCGTCGACCAGATGACGGCGATCACCGAGGTCAAGAGCGACATGGAGAAGCCGGTCCCGATGGACCGGGTGATCTGCGGTGACGTGGGGTACGGCAAGACCGAGATTGCGGTGCGCGCGGCGTTCAAGGCGGTACAGGACGGCAAGCAGGTGGCGGTGCTGGTGCCGACGACGCTGCTGGCCGATCAGCACCTGCAGACGTTCTCCGAACGGATGGCCGGGTTCCCGGTCA
>JAWWOY010000374.1:0-2839 GCA_033851195.1 Kribbellaceae bacterium
GTCGACAACGAACTCGCCGCGCGCCAATGGCAGCAGTACGTCGACGCGCTGGGCGAGGCCGGCTGGACCTGCGTCGAGGTGCCGCCGATCGACGAATGCCCCGACGGCGTGTTCGTCGAAGACACGATGGCGGTCTACCGCGACCTGGCGGTGATCGCGCGCGCCGGTGCCGACGAGCGACGCCCGGAGGCAGCCGAGGCGGAACGTGCGGTCGCGGCCGAGGGCTACCGGATCGCGCGGATCACCGAACCAGGCACGCTCGATGGCGGGGATGTCCTGAAGATCGGCTCCACCGTGTACGCCGGCCTCGGCGGCCGCACCAACCAGGCCGGGGTGAACCAGTTCCGCGGGTTCCTCGAACCACTCGGCGCCGACGTCATCGGCGTACCGGTGAGCAAAGTTCTGCATCTCAAGTCGGCGGTGACGGCGCTGCCGGACGGCACGGTGATCGGGTACGAGCCGCTGGTGGACGACCCGGCTGCGTTCAAGTCGTATCTACCGGTCCCCGAGGAAGCCGGCTCGCACGTGGTGTTGCTGGGGGAGGACCGGCTGCTGATTGCGGCCTCCGCGCCGAAGTCGGCGGAACTGTTCCGGTCGATGGGCTATCAGCCGGTGGTCGTGGACATCAGCGAGTTCGAGAAACTCGAGGGCTGCGTCACCTGCCTCTCCGTCCGGCTGCGACGCTAGTCCGCGGTCAGCGGCACATCGTCGGCCTCGAACGCTGCCTCACGCAACGAGGCGAGCGTGACCAGGGCTGGATCGTCGACCGCGAACGTGCGGACCGGACCGGCCGGCGTCTCGGCCGTCTCGAAGCGGACAGTGACCCGGCCAAGTCCCGAGCCCCAGACCCAACCGGCGCCGTGCTCGGTGTGCACCACGTCCTGGCCGGGGTAGTAGCCGGCCCGACCGATCGCTCGTGGTTGCTCCGGGATGTCGACCACCTCGATCGGGGGCTCCTCGTCCTCGCTGTCGACGAACAGATCGTCCTGGATCCAATCCGCCAGTGATGACACGCCGACGCCGAGCAACCGGATCCCGCCGGAGATGTCGCTGTCCTCCAGCAGCCGCCGAGCCACCCGGGCGATCACCCGGGGATCGTCGGTCGGCCCAGCGAGGGTGGATGAGCGGGTATGGGTGGTGAAGTCGTGCATCCGGGTCTTCACCGTCACGGTCCGGCCGGAGAGCTGGGCCTTCTGCAGTCGCTCGGAGACGCGCTGAGCCATCCGGTCGCCGATCGCGGCCAGCAGGGCACGGTCGACGATGTCGGTCTCGAAGGTGTCCTCGACGCTCACCGACTTGGTCTCCCGATCGCTCACCACCGCCCGGTCGTCCGACGCGGTGGCCAACCGGTAGAGGCTGGTGCCGTGAGCGGCCCCGACCTGCCGGACCAGTTCCTCCTCGGACAACTGCTGGAGGTCGGCAACGGTGCGCACCCCGGCCATGCTGAGGCGCTGCGCAGTGGCCGGGCCGACGCCAGGGATGACCGTCACCTGCATCGGCGCGAGGAAGTCCGCCTCGGTGCCGGGCGGCACCACCACGACACCGTCGGGCTTGTCGAGGTCGCTGGCGATCTTGGCGATCAACTTGGAAGTGCCGGCCCCGACGGAAGCAGTCAGGCCCCCACTGGCCTCCTGGATCGCGGCCTTCAGGTCCGCCGCGATCGCCTCGACGTCCTCGACACTCAGATTGCTCAATCCGGCTGCCCCAAGATCCACGAACGCTTCGTCGAGTGACAACGGCTCAACCAGGGGTGACAACGCGCGCATCTGGGCCATCACCGCCGTACTGGTCGCGCGGTAGACGTCGAAACGAGCCCCGAGATACGCCGCGTGCGGGCAGCGCGACCGTGCCTCGGCAGTCGACATCGCCGAGCGCACGCCGTACTTGCGAGCCTCGTACGACGCGGTGGAGACGACGCCGCGCAGGCCGATGCCGCCGACCACGACGGGCTTGCCACGCAGCGAGGGCTTGTCCCGCTGCTCGACCGCCGCGAAGAACGCGTCCAGGTCGACATGCAGGATGGACGGATCGGTACGCACTCCCACAGTCTCCCCGGCGCCCCCGACAATTCCCTCGGCAGCTGGCAGGATCGCGGCCATGACAAACTTCCCGGCCGACTGGGACGACGGCACCGCGCCGACCGGCCCCGATCATCAGGTGCACTGGTACGACGACCGGACCGCGATCATCCGGCAGGCGCTGCGGACGAACTTCGAAGGGCCCTTCGTCTACCTGCTGCTCGGGTCCGAGCGGGCGCTGCTGCTGGATACCGGCACCGGTCACGCCGATCTGCGCGCCGTCGTCGACGAATTGCTGGCCGGGCGCGAGGTGGAACTGATCGTCGCCCACACGCACGGTCATGGCGACCACATCGGCGGCGACTCGCAGTTCGACAGCGTGATCGGCACCTCGGCGACCGAGGTGGCCGACTACTTCAGGCTGGCGAACTGGCCTGCCGAGCTGGGGGAGTTCGACCTCGGTGACCGCGTCCTCGACCTGATCCCGATCCCCGGCCACCAGGGTTCGGACCTGGCGTTCTACGACCGTACGACGCAGTTGCTGTTGACGGGTGACTCGTTGTACCCGGGCCGGCTGTACGTGCCGGACTGGACGGCGTACCGGGCGAGCATCGCGCGGCTGACCGGGTTCGTTGCCGCCGGCAATCCCGTTTCCTGGGTGCTCGGCGCGCACATCGAGCTGACGAGCCGGCCGGGTGTCGACTTCGGGATGGGGGCGGACCGGCACCCGGACGAGCACCGACTGCAGCTGGCACCGGCCGTGCTGACCGAACTCGCCGACGCGCTGATCGAGGCAGGTCCCGAACCCGTGCGGATCGTCC
>JAWWOY010001091.1:0-2920 GCA_033851195.1 Kribbellaceae bacterium
AAGGGAACACCGGCCCAGAGGGCCAGGTTCCCTTGCGGGTGTTCGCCCAGAGGGCAAAACCCGCGGCCCGTTACCGACCCGCGCTCTTAGGCCTGGCCCGGCCTGCTGGTGCCACCGTCCGGCGTCACGACCGCGCCGCCGTCCGAGCCGCGGTCGGCCGCGGACGCCGCGGCAGCGCGCACCGGCGTGGCCTCGTCGCGGCCCAGGCTCCGGCCGTCGCTCAGGTCGAAGATGTGCAGCTTGTCGGTGTCCAGCCAGAAGCGCGCCTGCTGGCCGCGCTCGACGGTCGTCTCGGGGCTGAGGCGCGCGACGAGCTGGTCATTGCCGGCGCCCGGCACGTCGGCCGCACCGGAGTCGGCGGCGATCTCGGCCAGCTCGTCGGACTCGGCCAGGTCGCTCTCGAGCCGGATGTAGGCGTACACCTCGGAGCCCATCGACTCGGTCAGGTCCACCTCGGCCTCGAACTCGTGGCCGCCCGTGCGGTTCTGGGCACGGGCCACGCCGGCGTCCTCGAAGGACTCCGGTCGGAGGCCGGCGATGACGCGCTTGCCCGACGCCGACGCGGCCGCGCTCCTGAGGCGCGCGGGCAGCGGCACGTCGCCGAACGGCGTCCGCAACCGGTCGCCGTCGATCTCCGCCGAGAAGAAGTTCATGGCCGGTGAGCCGATGAAGCCCGCGACGAACAGGTTGGTCGGCTGCTCGTAGAGCACCCTCGGCGTGTCGACCTGCTGCAGGCGCCCGGCGCGCATGACGGCGACGCGGTCGCCGAGCGTCATCGCCTCGGTCTGATCGTGGGTGACGTAGACGGTGGTCGTGCCGAGGCGCTGCTGGATGCGGGAGACCTCGGTGCGCATCTGCACGCGGAGCTTGGCGTCGAGGTTCGAGAGCGGCTCGTCCATCAGGAAGGCGGACGGGTCGCGGACGATCGCGCGGCCCATCGCCACGCGCTGGCGCTGGCCACCGGACAGGTTCGCCGGCTTGCGATCCAGATGCTGGGTCAGATCCAGGATGGCCGCCGCGTCCTCGACCTTCTTGTTGCGCTCGGCCTCCGGCACCTTCGCCAGCTCGAGCGCGAAGCCCATGTTCTCCCGCACGGTCATGTGCGGGTACAGGGCATAGCTCTGGAACACCATGGCGATGTCGCGGTCCTTCGGCGCGCGCTCGTTGACCACCTCACCGCCGATGCGCAGCTCGCCCTCGGAGATGTCCTCGAGCCCGGCGATCATCCTCAGCGCGGTCGACTTGCCGCAGCCCGACGGCCCGACGAGGATCACGAACTCGCCGTCGGCGATCGACAGGGTGAGGTCCTTGACGGCCTCGGTGCCGTCGGGATAACGCTTGGTGATGCCCTGGAGCTCGATGCCGGCCATGGGAATCCTCCGGTTGGTGCTTGCTCAGCCCTTGACGGCGCCGGCCGTGAGGCCCGCGACGATCCGACGCTGGAAGATGAGGACGAAGATGATGATCGGGACGGTCACGAGGACCGCCGCCGCGGCGATGTTCCCCGTGGGGGACGTGAATTGCGACTCGCCGGTGAAGAAGGCGATGGCCGCCGGGACCGTGCGCGACGCGTTGGACGACGTGAGCGAGATCGCGAACACGAAGTCGTTCCACGCGAAGATGAAGACGAGGATGGCCGCCGTGAAGACGCCCGGCGCGGCGAGCGGGAAGATGACGCGCCGGAAGGCCTGGAACGGCGTCGCGCCGTCGACCTGCGCCGCCTCCTCGAGGTCCCAAGGTATCTCGCGGAAGAACGCGACGAGGATGTAGATCGCGAGCGGGAGCGCGAAGGTGAGGTACGGGATGATCAGGCCCGGATAGGTGTCATAGAGGCCCAGCGCGCGCCACATGTCGAACAGCGGCCCGACCACGGAGATCGGCGGGAACATCGACACGGCCAAGGCGCCGCCGAGCACGATCGCCTTGCCGGGGAAGTCCAGGCGCGCGATCGCGTAGGCGGCCAGCGAGGCGAGCGCCACCGCGATCGTCGTGGCGATCAGCGCGATGAGGATCGAGTTGATCAGCGGCCGCAGCAACGGGCTGTCCAAGCCGCCGCTGAACAGTCCCTTGTAGTTGTCGAACGTCCACTGCTTGGGGACCAGCCGGCCGTCGCCGACCGTCGCCGGCGTCTTGAACGACAGCGACATGATCCACAGCACCGGGAACATCGCGAAGACGACGACCGCGGCGATGAGGATCGACCAGGTGGTGTACTCACGGCTTCCGTGGCGCATCGTTCAGCTCCCCTTTGGCACGGTCGTGCCGAAGCCCTTGACGAAGGCGGTCGCGATCATGAGGACCAGCAGGAAGATCAGCACCGACACCGCCGATCCCAGGCCCAGGTTCAGCCGCGAGAGCAACTGTTGGTAGCCCACGATGGACACCGATTCGGTGTTCTGGGCGCCCTTGGTCATGATGAAGATCGAGTCGAACACCCGGAACGCATCGAGCGTCCGGAACAGCAGCGCCACCAGCAGCGCCGGCTTGAGCAGCGGCAGCGTGATGCGCCAGAAGCGCTGCCACGCCGACGCCCCGTCGACGCGCGCGGCCTCGTACAGGCTCTCGTCGATCGTCGCCAGCCCGGCGAGCAGGAGCAACGCCATGAACGGCGTGGTCTTCCAGATCTCGGCCATGATGATCACCGCGAAGCTCGAGAAGCGCCCGCCGAACCACGCCTCGTCGTTGGGGATGAACGGCAGGTGGTTGACGAAGCCGCTGCTGGGATCGAAGGCGTAGAACCAGGCGAACGCGGCGACCACCGTGACGATGCCGTACGGGATCAGGACCGAGGTGCGCACGACGCCGCGGCCGAAGATCGCCCGGTGCATGATGATCGCGATGCCCATGCCGATCACGAGCTCGATGACCACCGAGACGACCGTGATGAACGCCGTGTTGAAGACGGCCTGCCACCACAGGC
>JAWWOY010000411.1:0-4789 GCA_033851195.1 Kribbellaceae bacterium
CCACCTAGGAATGTCCCCGTCGCCGTCTTCTTAACGGACTATCAGGTCAAACCAGCACCAAGGCTGCACTCGCGAGCGTTCGGATCGCCCAATTTGCCTTAGAGAGTCGGGAAGCTAGCCCTGTCACGCATCCACTGGTGAGTGGGAAAGACGGCGAACCGAGTCGCCATCGGGTCAAGGCCTTCAAGCAGCTAGCCTGGCTGCTTCGTGAGCCGGGTGTGGGCGTACGCCGGAACGAGAAGCGGCTCCAGGCAGCGGTCGAGGAATACCTGGAGGGCGTATTGCGAATTGTGTGTCCGCTCCAGGTCGAGAACGAGTACGGCGCGTCCGGCGACGACCAGACCTACCTGAAGTCGCTGGCCGAAATCATCCGGCAGGCTGGGATCACAGTGCCTCTGGTCACCGTGGACCACACGGCCGACGAGATGCTGGCGGCGGGCGGTCTGGACGGCGTACTGCGCACGGGTCGTTCGGGTCGCGGAGTACGGAGCGGCTCCGGAGATTGCGGGCTCATCAGCCGTCCGGACCGCTGATGTGCATGGAGTTCTGGGACGGCTGGTCGACCACTGGGGAGGGCCGCACTACACCACGGGGGGTCGAGGAGGCTGCCGCGGACCTGGACACCCTGCTCGCCTCTGGAGCCTCGGTCAACGTCTACATGTTCCACGGCGGCACGAACTTCGGGCTGACCAGCGAGGCCAACGACAAGGGCGTCTACCGTCCGACGGTCACGTCGTACGACTGCGACGCACCGTTGGACGAGGCGAGCAACCCCACTCCGAAGTATCACGCGTTCCGGGAGGTGATCTCGCGGTACGCACCCGTCCCGGCCGCGCTCGCGAGCACGGCGGCGCCGGCACCGGAGTACTGCTTGGCTCTGGGCGAGCCGGTCCGCCTGCTGGCGAACCCGGGCAGCGGGGGCGTCTGGAGCGACCACGAGTCGATGCCGTCCTCGATGAGCTGGAGGCCCGGCTGGCTCTTCCGGACCGACATCGACGTCGAGGGTGCGGCGTTGCTCACTGTCAGCGAGGTACGGGACCGCGCGACGGTGTTCCTGGACGGCGACCCGGTGGGTGTTCTCGACCGTGAACGGCAGGACCGGGCGATCATGCTGCCGCGCGGACGTGGCCGGCTCGAGATCGTCTTCGAGGACTAGGGCCGGTCAACTACGGTTCCCGCATCGGCGAACCGAAAGGCCTAGTCGGTCCGGTCCAGTTGGGCTCGGAGCTTCTGTCGGACTGGTCGGCCGGCGCGATCGACCTGGACGGCGTACCTCGCCTGTGGGAATCGGGTGGCACGGATGATCCCGGCGTCGGCCCACCGCCTGGCGGGCGTGCGGCTCGAATCGGTGCGGACCGGCTCTACGCGGTTGCCGCCAGCACCGACACGTCAGCGGTCCAGGCGAAGGGCACGCTGGTGCTGCTGGACGCGGACGCCGCCACCTGGTCGTCCTGGAACCTGTATGCGGAGGAGTTCGCCCGTCACACCGGCGCCAGCGTCGTCCGCGTCGATGACGGTGGAATCACCGGCGAGGCCTTCTTCGATCACGTACGCCGGCTCCGCCGCCCGGTGCCCAACTCGCCGAAAGGCCAGACCACGCCGGTGCCGTCGGATCTCGTACGGCGACCGGTGGTCAACCCATCGCCGTACTGGACCTGGTCCCTGGTCTCACGGCGCGACGAGACCCGGGCCGCCGTACGGGCCACCATCGAGGCCTTGACCCGCGACCTCGGCCCACTCGATCTCGACCTCGACACCGCCTGGTTGCCGGCCGGTGACCCGTTCGATGCCACCCGGTCCGAGAACCCAGCCGACGACTCTGGGAGAGGCCGTCGACCACACCACTGACCTGACGCGACTGCCCTGGCTGGATCAGCTCTTGGCGATCGCCGGGTCGTTCGGGTGAGGCGAGAGCGGCGTGACTTCGTCCGTACGCCACACGTGGAGGGGCATCGAGGCGAGGACTTCCTCTAGCTGAGCGCTGTCGTCGGCCTCGAACAGTCCGAGCGTCCGCCACTCCCCCGGCTGCAGCGGAGGACGCCACAGGCGAAGTATGTGCCCCCGCGCCGCGAGCTCACGCGAGTGTGCTGCTTCGCGGGTGCGGATTTCTTCGACGGCTTCCTCCGAGGTTCCCTCCGGAATGTGGGTCGTCATCGTGACGAGGTATTCCATGATCAGCGCCTCCGGGCTCGGCAGTGGTGCTCCCCGTTTCCACAGCCAGGCTAACTGCGACGGCCGCAGGGGATATCCCTGCGGCCGTCGGTTCATTCGCCGTACTGCGGGTTACTGGATGTCGTCGTCTACCGCGATCGACTGTGGGAGCTGTACGAACACATCGGCACGCAGGGAAGTCTCATAACTGCCGGCACCGCCGTCTTCGCGCCGGAGGCAATTCCTTGGCTCTGCAGAAAGACACCGAGAGCGGGCGCGGGCGGTGAACGGCCGGAGGCCGCATGCGCATGTCCGCGCCGCGCGCCGAAGGCGAGCCTTGATCCATAAGAGCCCAATTCGGCAGAGTGATGCTCGGGCCTGACGTCGCAAAGATCTGGTTAGGCCAGGGTGTCTTGGCGGATACGCCTCGCGACCTCGGCAGATCCGTAGGCGCTGGACGGGAAGCGGCAGAAGACCGTGGTCAAGACACCTAGCGGCGGCCAATCACGGCGTGACGGAATCCATCTCACCGTCGCTCAACTCAACGAGCTAGCCGGTGCCTGCAAGGGCCAATACGCCGAACCCTGGTCCTGGTGCTCGGGCTAGCGCCCCTGCGCTGGGGTGAGCTAGCCGGCCTCCAGACCAGAGATCGGGTGTGGGTTCCGAGCACCGCCGATGCCGACTGGTCTGTCGAAGGTTGAGTTGTATTCAGAACGGTGGGCAGTTCGTGACCTCTGCAGGTTCGCCAAGCCACTACTCAGCTGGGCGATCAAGTTGGGACTGTGTCACGTCGATTTAGGCGCCCTCTGCTCATTCGACGCCGGGAACTGGCGAACGTGCTGGAGCACAACGTGCCGATCTACGCGAGCGTGTTGGTGACCTCGACCCCCGAACGCCGTTCGGTAGGGCTATCGCCGCGATCATCGGCATGCTCGCTGAACTCGAGTCGAGCATCAAGCGGGAGCGCACAACCTGTGTTCACTTGAACCAATTCCCGAACGCGCTCAACTGTAAGCGGCACCTCCACTCGCAGCGAGAGCTGTCGAACCTCCTAGCCGGACGGATCATGACGAGGTCAAGTCCGGTGTCGTCGTATACGAGGTCTGATCCCTCACAATGATCGGGACAGGCCAAGATGACCTGGAGGGTCAGCTCGCTGGTCACCTCCTCGTCGGCGATGGTGACGGCTTGGGATTTCGCAGGACGTCGAGGCCGAGCACACGACGAGGGGGCGACTGCCGCCACTACCTCGGCCTCGAAGTCCTGGCCAGAGCGCCCCGTTCTGATCACCAAGAGAACCGAACACACGGAGCCCACCGACTCCATCAACGCGATCAGCATCTAACCCGACACCAACGAATCACCCCGACGTAGTACAGCCGTGCAACCTCGACGACACCCGGATCCGTTGTAGGGGTATGCAACCAACAGCCTCATGGAGGCGCCCGTGAAGCACGACGACGAGTTCGAGAAGTTCGTTCGCCGCCGTCGCGGCCACCTAGTCGGCACTGCCACCGCGCTGACAGCAGGGGACGCGTTCCTGGCTGAGGACCTCGTCCAGGGCACGCTGGTCCGCCTCTACCTCGCCTGGGGACGGGCGCGGTCCGGCAATGTCGAGGCCTATGCCCGGCGCGTCCTGGTCAACGCGTTCATCGACCACCGACGCCGTCCCTTCGTACGCCGAGAGCGTGCCGTTGCGACGCTGCCCGACGCCGCTGCACCTCGGAGCGCCAACGCGGACGACACCCACCTGCTCGCCGCCCTGGCCGCACTGCCCCCCGGGATGCGGGCGGCGGTCGTCCTGCGGCACGTCGAGGACCTGAGCGTCGAGGACGCCGCCGCGGCACTGGGCTGCAGCACCGGAACCGTCAAGAGTCAGACCGCTCGAGGCATCTCCAAGCTGCGCGACGCCCTCGAAAACCATCGCGAACCTGTCAGCACCGCACCCAAAGGAGACCTCTCATGAGCAACGTCATCGATCAGCTCGCCGGCCTCGGCACTGACGTCGAGCAACCAGCACCCGATGACATGGTCCGATGCGACCTGCTCCGCGGCCGGGCAGCGCTACGGCGCCGCCGCTTCCGTCGCGGCGTCACCGGCCTCGCAGCCACTGCCGCTGTCGCCGTCGCGGCGGTCGCCGTCACAGCCGGTCAGCCGTCGCCGGGTCCGGCGTCCACCGGACTCGACCTGGTCGCCTACACCGGCACCCAGCTGCCCGGCTTCACCGTCAAGAAGGTGCCCGAGGGGTTCGTCCTGCAGGGTTCCAACTCCTACAGCCTCGACGTCGCGCGGCCTGACGACCAGACCCACCTGGATGACTACCGAGGCAAGCTCGTCGTGAGCCTGCAGTCCAAGGATCAGGGGAGCATCCCCGACGGCAAGGCGGTCGAGGTCAACGGCCGACCCGGCACGATCTCGAAGTTCGACCCCGCCGCCGCCCAGCTGTACTACTCCGACGGCAGCCACAAGATCGTCATCCAGGCCGCGACCGAGCTCGGCCTGACCGACGAAGAGCTGGTCGAGTTCGCTGCCTCGGTGACCGTGACGGCCGGGGCACAGGCAACCGTCGGCTGACCGACGTTGCACAACGAGCGGGAACAGCCGTCTTTCGGGAGCCACATGGCGCCTCCCGGGGCGG
>JAWWOY010000421.1:0-2731 GCA_033851195.1 Kribbellaceae bacterium
ACGTCCGCGTAGAACTGGGTCGCGAAGAAGGTGCCGCCGAGCTGGTAGCTCTCCAGCTTGGTCATGTTGACGCCGTTGGTCGCGAACCCGCCGAGCGCCTTGTACAGCGCGGCCGAGACGTTCCGGACCCGGTAGACGAAGCTTGTGATGATCGGCCCGGAACCAACCGGCGGTACCTCGGGCTCGCGGGACAGGACCAGGAACCGGGTCGTGTTGTGGTGCTCGTCCTCGATGTCACTGGCCAGGATGTCCAGGCCGTAGAGCCCCGCAGCGGCCACCGGGGACAGCGCGGCCACGGTCGGGTCGGCCAGTTCGGACACCTCGCGTGCGGCGCCGGCGGTGTCATCGCTGACTACCGTGCTCCAGCCGTGCTCGCGGATGATCTTGCGGCACTGGCCGAGCGCGTGCACATGGCTGCGGACGGTGCGGATCGAGGCCAGCGAGGCGCCCGGCGTGGCCATCAGCTGGAAGTGGATCGGCAGGAAGTGCTCGCCGACGATTTGCAGGCCGGACTCCGGCAGCAGGTGATGGATGTCCGCGACCCGGCCGGCGATCGAGTTGTCCACCGGGATCATCGCCAGCCCGGCCCGGCCACGGCTGACCGCCTCGAGCGCGTCCTCGAACGTCGTACAGGGGAGCTGTTCACGGTCGGGGAACATCTCGGCGCACGCCATTGCCGAGTTGGCGCCTGGCTCACCCTGGTAAGAGATCGGTCCGTCCACGATCTCCAACAGTAGACCCCGACCGTCTCGGCTGGTGGATCAGGTGTCCGTCTTGCGGACCTTCTTCGGAGCCCCGGTGGTTTCCCGGCCCTCCAGCGACTTGGCCTTGGTGGCGTACAGGTCGACGTACTCCTGACCGGACAGTTCCATGATCTTGTACATGATCTCGTCGGTGACGGCTCGCAGGATCAGCCGGTCCTTCTCCATCCCGTCGTAGCGGGAGAAGTCCAGCGGCTCACCGAACTTGATCGTCGGCGACGCGATCGAGGCGACGATCTTGCCGGGCGGTGCGACCACGTCGGTGCCGATCACACCGCAGGGGATGACCGGGACTTTCGCCTCTAGCGCCAGCCGGGCGACGCCGGTGCGGCCCTTGTAGAGCTTGCCGTTGTGCGACCGGGTGCCCTCGGGGTAGATGCCGAACAGTTCGCCGCGCTGCAGCACCTTCATGCCGGCCCGCATCGCGCCCTCGGAAGCGGACCCACCGGAGCGGTCGATCGGCACCTGGCCGGTGCCCTTGAAGAAGCCGCGCTGGAACCGGCCCTTCAGTCCGACGCCGACGAAGTAGTCGGACTTCGCCACGAAGGTGACCCGGCGGCGGACCACCAGCGGCATGAAGATCCAGTCGGCGTAGGACATGTGGTTGCTGGCGATGATCGCCGGGCCATGTGCAGGGATGTGTTCCGCGCCCTCGACCTTGGGCCGGAAGATCCGCTTGACCGGCGGGCCGATCAGAACGTTCTTGAGCATCCAGTAGATGCCCTTGCCATCGCCATCGCCATCGCCGTCACCGGCGTCGTCGAGTGGCTGGCCTCGATCCGGCTCGGGCCGCGGCGACTGTGCCGGTTCCGTCATCGATGTCCTCTCCCTCAGATTCCCCGAGCCCTTATGATGCCGTACGAGGTGCAGTCCCGGGCGTAGCGTCGGCGCGGTCAGATCATCCAGTACGCCGCATCGCCGGCCGGCACTGATGCGCGGCGTCGCGTCTTCGCTCTGGAGCCCTGAGGAAGCGACCGAAAAACGTAGATCGCAACAGATATATATCGCTCATCCGATCTATAGAAGTCGCGGCCACTACCCCGGCAGCCGGACTCGGCGTTTCCCCGGCCTTCCGGCGGGCTTCAGCGCGTGGCTCGAGGGCTGTCACCCGGCACGTTGTCGACACCGTTCTCCAGGCGGCCCAGCGCCCCGGGTCGGACGGGGCCTGACGCCCGCAATCGCTCCCTGCCAGAATGGCGCCGTGGCACCAGTCCAGGCTCCGCCGTCCCATCAGCTCCCCGCGGTCCAGAAGTTGCGCCTTCGCTTCGCCAAGCGGGGACGGCTGCGGTTCACCTCGCATCGCGACTTCCAGCGGGCGTTCGAACGAGCCGTCCGGCGGGCCGATCTGCCGGTCGCGTTCTCGCACGGTTTCAGCCCGCACCCGAAGATCTCGTACGCCGGTGCCGCGCCGACCGGGGCTGCCTCCGAAGCGGAGTATCTGGAGATTTCGCTCACACATGAGCGCGACCCGGAGAAGGTCCGGGCGGACCTCGACGAGGCGCTGCCGACGGGCCTGGACATCCTCGAAGTAGTGGTCGCCGGTCCCGGTTCGCTGGCTGAGCAGTTGGAGGCCAGCGAGTGGCTGATCGTCCTGCCTGGTGTGGATCCGGCGGACGCCGAGCCGGCGGTGCAGGCGTTCCTCGCCCGGGAGGAGGTCGTGGTCGAGCGCATGACCAAACGAGGTCCTCGCTCGTTCGACTGCCGGCAGCCCGTTCTCCGACTCGCAGTCGGCACTGAAACGGCACCGGTTGAGACGTGTGCGATACTGCAAGTGGTGTTGCGGCACGGAACCCCGGCCGTGAGACCCGACGACGTTCTCGCCGGCGTACTCGAGGTAGCGACGCTTTCGGTGGTGGGCCCGGCTCTCCTGACCAGGCTCGCTCAAGGCCCGCTCACCGCGGACTCCGGCACTGTGGACGATCCGCTCGCTCGTGACCGCGACGCCACCCAGGCGACCGCGACCGGCCAGG
>JAWWOY010000426.1:0-4198 GCA_033851195.1 Kribbellaceae bacterium
GCCCAGGACATCGACATCACCGTCGTCGGTCGGGGCAGGCCTGTCAGTCACGCACGATCACCTTGTTCGTCAGAGTTCCGAGTCCTTCGATACTGACCGCGACCTCGTCGCCGGGCAGCATCGGGCCGACACCCGCGGGGGTGCCGGTGAGTATCACGTCGCCGGGCAGCAGCGTGGTGAACGAGGTGATGTACGCCAGCACCTCGGGAATGTCGAAGATGAACTGCGAGGTCCGCCCGTCCTGCTTCGGCTCGCCGTTCACCGTGGTCGTCACCCGTATGTCGGAGACGTCGAGCTCGGTGCTGATCCACGGACCGAGCGGGCAGAACGTGTCGTACCCCTTGGCCCGGGCCCACTGGCCGTCCGACTTCTGCAGGTCCCGCGCGGTCACGTCATTGGCCACGGTGTAGCCGAAGATGACCTCGTGCACCCGTTCCTTCGGCAGGTCCCGGCAGATCCGGCCGATCACGATCGCCAGCTCGCCCTCGAAATGCAGGTTGTTGGTCTGCTCGGGGTAGACGATGCCGTCGCGCGGGCCGATCACCGAGGTGTTCGGCTTCAGGAAGATCAGCGGCTCGGCCGGCACCTCGTTGCCGAGCTCCTCGGCGTGCGCCTTGTAGTTGCGCCCGACGCCCACCACCTTGCTGCGCGGGATGACGGGAGCCAGCAGCCGGACGTCGGCCAGTTGGAGCTGCTCACCGGTGAACTGCACGGGCCGGTAGAGCGGGTCCGAGTCGAGCACCGCGACGGTGCCCACCAGCCCTTCGGGGTCGTCGGACTCGACGACGCCGTACTTCGGCTCGTCATCGACGGAGAATCGGGCGATACGCACGAGTGGGAGACCCTCACTTGCTCAGGCACTTGCTCAGGAGATGAACGGATCGAGCCTACCGCCGTGCCGGGGTGAGACAGTGACACGGTGACTTTGAACATCCGCCTGGCCGAGCCCGACGAGTACGAGAAGATCGGCACGCTGACCGCCGAGGCCTACCTGAAAGACGGGTTCGTGCCACCGGGATCGAACTATGAACCCACCCTACGGGCCGCCGCGGACCGCGCGGCGAAGGCCGAACTGTGGGTCGCGGTCGGCTCCACCGGCCTGCTCGGCACCGTCACGTTCTGTCCGCCTGGATCGGTCTACCGGGAGATCGCGCGCGATGGCGAAAGCGAGTTCCGGATGCTCGCCGTCTCCCCCGCCGCCCGTGGACTCGGTGTCGGCACCGCGCTGACCAAGCAATGCCTGCAGCGCAGCCGCGCCCTGGGTCTGGACCGCGTGGTGATGTGCAGCGCTTGGAACATGACGACCGCCCACCGGATCTACCAACGGCTCGGCTTCACCCGGTTGCCGGACCGTGACTGGGAGCCGGTGCCGGGCGTACAGCTACTTGCCTTCACCCTGGACCTGTGACCGTTTTGATGACACCCGCTGAGTGGGAGCCGCTGCAGGCTGCCCACGCGGCTCGCGTCGACGAACTGGTGGCCGGTCACCTGGATCGCCGCAAGCGCCGCGAACCACACCCGGTCGAGGACTTCCTCTTCACCTATTACCCGACCCGGCCGAACCAGTTGCGGGTGTGGCATCCCGGGCCCGGCATCCGCCTGCTCGGCGCGGCGGCGTACGGGGAGAAGCGCGGCTACCGGTACGCCGACGGCGCGGCCGAACTGGATCCGGCGGAGATCGAGCGACGGGCTGACACGATCGGGTGGATCCGTCGGTTGCTGGCCGCGACGGCGGAGCGGCCGGCGCAGCTCGGGTGCTTCGGGCTGCATGAGTGGGCGATGGTCTACCGGCTCGACGCGGACGAGATCCGGCACAACTCGTGGCCGTTGCGGCTCGGCGCCGAGGGCACGGACCGGGTGGTGGAGTCGCACAAGATCGGGTGCTCGCATTTCGACGCATTCCGCTTCTTTACGGCTGAGGCAAGGCCGCTCAACCTGTTGCAGCCGACGCGCGAGGCCCAGCCGCGGCTGGAGCAGGGCGGCTGCCTGCACGCGAACATGGACCTCTACAAGTGGGCGTGCAAGCTGATGCCGTTCAGTCCGAGTTCGTTGGTGCTGGACTGCTTCGAGCTGGCCAAGGGCATCCGTTCACTGGACATGCGCGCCTCGCCGTACGACTTGGCCGACCTCGGCTACGAGCCGGTCCCGATCGAGACGCCCGCAGGCAAAGCGACGTACGCCGCGGCCCAGCGATCCTTCGCGGAGCGAGCCCGCCCGCTCCGCCGTCGACTCGTCGAGGTCTGCGACGAACTCCTCACAAATCTTTCGATATCGGTCATGCCTCCTCGAGTGCCTCGCCGAAGTCGTGGATGAGGCGGTGGTGATGATCCTCGGCGAGCAGGTGTCCCGCCGCGAGAACGGCCGCCACCGGCCATTCCAGGAAGCCCAGCGCGGCGACCGCCGCGATCCCGCCGTAGAAGGCCAGGTGCTGGGGCGGCGGCAGCGTCACGGTGCCGACGCAAGGCAGGTTCAGGCGCACGCTGTTCTGTTCGATCGCCTGCAGTGCAGCAAGCCGACCCGCTGCCCGGGGACCAGTGCCTTCCTCCGCGGCCGGGGCGGTGGTGGTCATGTGTCTGCCCTCCTCGCTGGGCGGCTCACGGCGGTGCCCGGGTGTCGGGACGCCTTCCCGCCATGGGTCAAGCCTGCGCGAATGCGCCTGCGGCGACCTCACCCATGATGGATGAGGCCGCGCCCGTCCGGTCGGCGCAGCACGATGGCCGGCGGATAGCCCGGACGGCCACGCATACAGAACCCCGGTTCCAGGACTGGGTAAGCGGTTACTGACCGACTTGTGTGGGCTTGGCCGTCCGGATCTTGTTAAAGGTTGTCTCTCAAGCTTGAACAAGGCATGCTGGGGTTCATGGCCAGGGTTGAGCTGCATCGGTGGCCGGGGCATCCGGATGGGTTCACCCGGGCCGAGCGGCTGGGCGGGAGTTACGAGATCTATTTCCCGGACTTCCTGCAGGGGCGCGAGTTCGACCTCAGCACCGGCGCCCTGGCCGCACTCGAGGACGCGGCCGGAGATCTGGCCCGTCTCGACGCGACGGCCGCCGTCCTGACGAACAGCGAGGCGCTCGCCCGCCTCCTGCTCCGCGCCGAGGCCGTCGGCTCGTCCCAGATCGAGGGACTGGTCGTCGGCGCCCGCCGGCTGCTCAAGGCCGAGGCCCTCCGCGAAGGCGGCCGCCATCACGACGTCACCGCGGACGAGGTCCTGGGCGCTGTCGACGCGATGACCTGGGTCACCGAATCCGTCAACGCCGGCGATGACCTGCAGGTCGAGCAGTTGCTGGAAGCGCATCGCCGTTTGATGGCTCATTCACCCAACCCCGAGTTCGGCGGCGAGATCCGCTTCCTGCAGAACTGGATCGGCGGCCGCTCGCCAGCCGAGGCCTACTACGTGCCGCCGCCCGCGCAACTTGTCCCCGACCTGCTCGAGGACCTGATGGCATTCGTCCGCGAATCACCGCTGCCCGTGCTTGCGAAGGCAGCGATCGCGCATGCGCAGTTCGAGACGATCCACCCCTTCCCGGACGGCAACGGACGCACCGGGCGCGCTCTGATCCACCTGATCCTGCGAGCCGACGGCCTGGTCGGACGCACCGTCCCGCCCATCTCCCTCTCGCTGGCGACCCACGCAACCCGGTACGTCGAGGCGCTGACCGCGTTCAGGCATACGGGACCAGCCAAGAGCGGACGGGCTCGTTCAGCACCGAACGAGTGGCTCCTGATGTTCGCCGCGGCCTGCAGCCACGCAACCTCAGAGGCGGCCCGATTCGAACGCACAGCAGCGGATCTCAAGACATCCTGGCGCGAACGATCAGCCCCGGTGCGCGCCGGATCAGCGGTCGAGCGGCTGATCGAGACGCTGCCGGCCGCCCCTGTGCTCACACTCGCCGCGGCCGCCCGGTTGATCGACAGATCCCAGCAGGCCGCCAATCAAGCCCTCGCCCGGCTGGTCGACTCCGGAGTACTGCGGGAGGTCACCGACGGGCGGCGGAACCGGGTCTACGAGGCGCCCGAGCTGATCGATGCGTTCACGTTACTGGAGCGGCGATTCGCCAGCCCGGCAGCGGACACGCGGATCGAGGCACCTAGCAGACCAGTGCCGTCATTGCCGCGACATGGGCCACGACCGACACACAGATCGGCTTGACTTCGCTCCCTCTCCCGAGGAACAATTCGAACACATGTTCGAGCA
>JAWWOY010000298.1:0-4161 GCA_033851195.1 Kribbellaceae bacterium
TGGTCGAACATCGCCAGATCGTCGAAGCGATCACCTCCGGCGATCCGGCCGCCGCCGAGGACGCGATGAACCGCCACCTCGACAACTCCATGGCCGTCCGGCTCCGCAAGGTCTACCAGGAACGCGCGGGAGTTTAGTCACCAGCACAACGGGCGCGACGACGTTACGGAGCCCGTGCTGACGTTGCTCACGACCCTCAGCACCCAGGTCTGGTGGGGTCTGCGGACCGGGATGTGGGTCTTCGGGGCCGACGCCTTCGCCGACCTGATCCGCAAGGTCAGGGACTACACCCTCGACGGCATCGCCCACCAGATCGCGGGCTCCCGGCGAGTTCGGGCCTTGGCAACGAGTTCGCGTACCAACTCGCGACGAGGGGTTCGGATGTCGTGGTTGTCGCCCGCCGACTCGGATATTGAGCCGGCGGCTGATGGTCTTGGTCGGGGGTCCGCCGCGAAGACCACAAAGTAATGCGTTCTGGTCGCCACCTGGCGGTCTAACCTAATCCGGTGACCACCGACCTGACCCTGCTGTCGCGGGTGGCCTACCGCGACCAAGAGGTCACCGGCCCCCGGCTGCAGGGCCTTCTCGCGCTCCTTGCCGGCGACCTTCGCTCGGGCTGCAGCGCTGCCCGGCTGGTGGAAGGGCTCTGGCCGGACGAGCAGCCTGAGAACCCGACCAAGGCGCTTCAGGTCCTCGTCTCCCGCGCCCGGGCGCAGCTGGGCTCCGGCGTCATCGCCAGCACACCGACCGGCTACCGCCTCTCCTTGAGCGAGGAGCAGGTCGACACCTCCGCTGTCCTGCTCAGCGCATCCGCAAGCGCACAGCACTCTCGTGCCGGCGACCACGCGGCAGCACTCGCGCACGCCGAGACGGGCCTCGCATTATGGCAGGGGGCAACGGTCGACGACACCGTGTTCGACGGCCCGCTGTCCGCGCTGCGAGCGCAACAGGCATCGACGTACCGGTCGCTGGCGCGTGCCCGCGCGTTGGCTCTGTCGCGGCTGGGTCACCAGGCCGAGTCGGTCGAGGCGCTGACCGATCTGTTCAGTGAGCGCCCGCGGGACGAGGAGATCCTGTTGGAGCTGTTGCGCTGCGAGGTGACGACGATAGGGCCGCCAGCTGCATTGGCCAGGTATGACGCGTACCGGCGCTCGCTGCGTGACGAGCTCGGCACCGATCCCGGCGCCGCACTCCAGACCATGCATCAACAGCTGCTGCAGGGCGAGGCGCCCGCGATCCGGCACGGTATCCCGCACGAGCCCAACCCGCTGCTAGGCCGCGACGAGGACATCACCGCGGTGGCGAACCTGTCGCGCAGGTCCCGGGTCACGTCGATCGTCGGGCCCGGCGGCCTGGGCAAGACCCGGCTCGCCCAGGTCGTGAGCCACCAGGCGGAGCAGCGGGTCGTGCACCTCGTCGCCCTCGCCGGTGTCACAGGCGATGACGACGTCGTCAGCGAGGTCGCATCAGTCCTCGGCGTCGGTGAGCCCCGGCGCAGCGCGGTCAGTCACCTCGCGAACCCGACGGATGTCCTCGCCGGCATCGTCAACGCCCTCGGTTCTGGTCCTACCTTGCTGGTGCTGGACAACTGCGAGCACGTCATCCGCGGTGCTGCCGAGCTGGTGCGGGCGCTGGTGTCGATGACCCGGGACCTGCGGGTACTGACGACCAGCCGTGCCCCGCTCGGTCTGTCGTCGGAGTCGGTGTACCTGCTTCCGGAGCTGACCCTGCCGACGACCGTCGAGCTGTTCAATCAGCGGGCCAGGTCAGCGCGTCCTGGCGTCGACCTCACTGCCGAGGTGGTGGAGGAGCTGTGCCGACAGCTGGACGGGCTTCCACTTGCGGTGGAACTGGCGGCGGCGCGGGTCCGGGTCATGTCAGTCGCCGAGATCGCTCGTCGCCTCGACGACCGGTTCAGCTTGCTGCGTGGCGGTCGGCGGGACGCACCGCTGCGGCATCGCACCCTGTACGCCGTTGTCGACTGGAGCTGGAACCTTCTCGAACCAGCCGGGCAGGCTGCGTTGCAGGCGTTGTCGATCTTCCCCGGCGGATTCACCGCGGACGCGGCGGCACAATTGCTCGGCGACGGCGACGCCTTGCTAGTCCTGGAGGATCTGGTCGACCAATCGCTGCTCCAGGTCACCGACACCCCGTCGAGCACGCGCTTCCGGATGCTGGAGACCGTGCGTGAGTTCAGCACGACCCATCGGGAGGCGGCCGGGGAGAGCGACCGCGTGATCGAAGGTTTTCTCGCGTGGGCACGCGACTTCGGGATCGCGGAGCACGAATCGCCCTTCGGTGCCGACCCCTTCGCATCCTGCGAACGGATCAGGGTCGAGCAGGACAACCTCCTACTGGCGCTCCGGCACGGGCTCGCCCGGGGAGACGGCGCAACCGTCGCGGCGACGTCGGCCGTGCTGGGTGCCTTGTGGATCATCGAGTCCAACTACACCCGCCTGACGACGCTGGACGAGACCACCTGGATGCTGTCGCATTTCCGGCCCGGTCCCGATATCGTCGAGGTAACCAGGGCGGCCTCGACACTGATTCTCGTCAGCACCTACATGCTTCAGGGTGTCCGCGCGGTGCGCTCACTGGTCACCCTGCGCCGACTCCCGCCTGCCCCGCCGAGCACCCTCTTAGGAGCGGTCGAGATCGTGCTGCGCTCCGGATCCGAGGTCATGGGATCGGATCCCTCGCCGCTCCGCGTGCTGTGTGACAGCGACGAGCCGCTGCTGGCCGGCGTCGCCAATGGCATCGCCAGCTACGTCTGGGAGCGCGAGAGCGACCTGGACAACGCGCTGCAGTCAGCGAGGCGGATGCTCGAAGCATTCGACATCCGGGATACCCCGTGGATGCGCGTGATGGCCCACTCCCGGCTCGGCGAGCTGTGCCTCCAGGTCGAACAGGGCGCCGAGGCCGCCCATCACCTGACGACGGCGCTGCTGGCACAGGAGCGCCTCGGGGCACGACCGGACATGGTCGACCAGTTCCGCTGGGCGCTGGTGCTCGCGAACCTGCAGCAAGGCGCCATCGACGAAGCGGAGCGCTGGGTGCAGATGGCGGCGGTCAACCAGGCGGACGAAGCCACCGGCGTGCTCACCTTCAGCCTCGGCGCGCGAGCGGAGATCTCGCTCGCGCGAGGTGAGGTCGAAACTGGTCTGTACCTGTGGCGGCGAGCTGTGGACGGCCTGAAGAATGTCGACGCTCCGATGTCCAGCATCGATCCCGGCCTCGACCCGTGGGCCCTCGAACTCCAGGCCGTCGCCGTCACCGCCCATGCCCACCACGCCCGAACCGACCTGGTCGAGGAGATCACCGCAGAGCTGCCGGTCAGGCTGACGACGATGCTCACGAACCCGCTCGTCCAACCACCGGCGTACCTGATGGATCTTGCGGTCTGCGGCACGCTGCTGCTGGCGCTGGCCATGGTGGAGCTCGACCGCGGAGTACGCACCGGCGATGAGCGAGCCAGCAGGTCTGGGGCTCGGATGATCGCCTTGGCGGAGCGATTCCGTTTCCTGCGGGGATTCCAGCCGACCATGTCCTCCGCACGCGCCAGGCATGCAGCCGGGCAGGCCGACAGGTCGGCGTACGACGACGCGGTGACGTCGTACGCCGACCTTGGTCGCGACGAGCTGCGAGCTGCAGCTCTGGCCGCCCTGCGGGAGCGCTAGCGCGACGGGTCGCGGTTGAACAGTTTCTTCGCCCAGAGGTACCCGACCGCCGTGATGCCGACGCACCAGGCGACGGCGAGCACCCCGCTGTTGCCGATCGGGGTGCCCATCAGCAATCCGCGGATGGTCTCGATGATCGGGGTGAAGGGCTGGTACTCGGCGAACCAGCGCAGCCCGGTCGGCATGGAGTCGGTCGGGACGAATCCGCTGCCGAGGAACGGCAGGAATACCAGCGGCATCGGGAGGTTGCTGGCGGACTCGACGGTCTTGCTCACCATGCCGAGCGCGACCGTGAGCCAGATGAGCGCGAAGGTGGTCATCGCGAGGACACCGGCGGTCAGGACCCACTCGCCGGGGCTGGCAGTAGGCCGGAATCCGATCAGCAGCGCGACACCGATGACCAACGCCATGCTGAGCATCGTCTGAACCATGCTGCCGACAACGTGCCCGGTCAGCACCGAGACGCGGGCGATGGCCATGGTGC
>JAWWOY010000467.1:0-7600 GCA_033851195.1 Kribbellaceae bacterium
GACCTCCACGGCCTGCTTCAGCTGCCCAGGCTCGTACGCCGAACCAAGCCGGCTCCACGCCACCAGATCCGCACTGGGCGCGACCGCCGACGTCGGATCAATCTGCAGCAACGTCAGATGCCGGACCATCGTCACCAGGTCAGCTGGCCTGGCCGCGTCCAGCAACTGCGCGCGGACGGCGATCCGTCGCGCCTGCTCCCTGCTCAACCGGCGAATACTCATGCGTCGAAGGCTAGTGGTCCGTCCCGACGAAATCGCCGACTCGAACCGGCTAGTCCGAGATGGCTGGTCGCGATGGCTTGGCCACTCCGACGCAAAACAGACGGTGAAGGTGGAACCGACGATCGCCAACCGCGCGGAGGATGCGCAGGCCCAGATCACCACCCAAGCGGGCGCCGTTCAGACGCAGAAGCTGAAGAAAGCGCGGGAGAACGTCGCGGCGTCCGGTCCGATCCTTAGCGACGCCATCCGCCCCACAGCGTTGGAGCCGACCGTACGGGAATATCACACCTTGCTGCAGAAGGTCTGTACGCAGTTCCCCCTGCTGTCCTCGATCGAGCGCAACGACGATCGGCTGGCCGAGTACGGCCATGGAGAAGGCGGAGGCGATCTTGCAGACCGAGCCTCGATGTTCGGCCTCGCCGTCTCGATCGCGTTCGGCCTGCTCGAGGGGTGGCGGAGGCCAAGGCATTGGAGGGGGCGATCAGCGTCTTCACGGTCGTCGGCAGCGTCTATCGGGAGGCCCGGGCCGCCGGGGTCGCCGCCAAGCTGGGATCCGGAGCAGCCAAAGCAACCGCCACTTCAGAGCTGATCACAGCAACGGAGAAGCTCAAGACCACCGCGGATCGGGCCTCCGGCCAGCGGGCCTAGGGGACAAGATCGTGGCCGGCCTCCCGGCCGACGTCCAATCGACGGCGCTCAGCCTTGACCGCTCATTGAAGGTGATCACAGGGTGCTGACGTGTGCGCACATTCGACTGAGGCTAGTATTGGCAGAGCACCAAACCCTGGCAACATCCCTTGGCGGCGCCGACCGCCCAGCGACAGCTGAGAATCGTTTCCGGCGCTCACGGCCATCAAGTGATGGTCGTCGGTTCCACACGGTGGCCGGTCCCCCGTCGATATCTGACACCTTGATCGCTCGCAGAAGCGGTGGGCCCGAGCCGCGTGTCACCGGCCACCCCGGACTGCCCCGCGCGACGTCTCGTCGACCGCGTGATGGCCGTGCGGTGTTGCCGTTCCGCCATGGCAAGCGTGCCGTGGCCATCCCGAGGAGGAATCTTTGGCCCGATCAGGCCAGCGCCAGTCCGGCGCTACCCGTACCGCTTCCCGACGCCGGCGTCGTGTCCGCGATGTCGACGGCCTGATCCCGGTGCTCGCCCGCGCCGTGCGGGAGGTCGAGGCGGCCGTCGAGCGTGCCGCCATACAGTCTTCGGTACGCACGAAGTTCCAGGTCGTCGCTCTGCTAGTGCGCGAGGAGCGAGCCCGCGTGAACGCTGACGAGACCTACAGCGACGCCTATCGCGCCGAGCAACTCAGGCGCCTCGACGGGATCGCGACGATCCTCGCCAAGTCCGCCGCCCGCGACACCTCGCTCCTCGCGCTGCTCGCCGACAACGCCGTCATTTCCGACGCGGCCGCGTCGCTCAAGCACGACCTGCTGATCTCCGCCGGTGAGGAGCCGCCCCCGGACGAACCCACGATCACCGAGCCGAGGGCCGCATCCGCCACGACCGTGCGTCAGATCGTGCCGCAGTCGGTCGTCTCGCGACAGCTTGCCAATCCCTTCCTCGCTCCCGACTTCACGTCCACCTCGCCACGCGAGCCACGCCCGGGGAACTTGACCGGCTGGGAGCTGATCGGCCCCCTGCTCAAGTCGTTCGAGTACGCCGCCGCCTCGGCAAGCAAGTCCCTGCCCGAGCCATCGACCGTGCGCGCGGCGGGTGGCCTGGAGTTGATGCCGCACCAGGCACAGCTGGTTGCCGCTGCTGCAGCCGGCCATCGGACCTTCCTGCTGGCCGACGAGCCAGGCCTAGGTAAGACCGCTCAGGCTTTGCTCGCCGCGCGGGCCGCGGACGCCTACCCGCTGCTCGTCGTCGTACCGAACGTCGTGAAGACCAACTGGGCACGCGAGGCCGGCATCTGGACACCGCAGCAGACTGCCACCGTGATCCACGGCGACGGAGACACGATCGACGGCTTCGCCGACATCGTGGTCGTGAACTACGAGGTGCTTGACCGTCACGTCGGCTGGCTCGGCAACCTCGGCTTCCGCGGCATGATTGTCGACGAGGCGCACTTCATCAAGAACAAGAAATCCCAGCGATCGCGGAACGTTCTGCAACTATCTGAGCGGATCCGGACCCGGGCCGCGCGTCCCCTGCTGATGGCGCTCACGGGCACCCCGCTGATCAACGACATCGAAGACTTCACCGCGATCTGGCAGTTCCTCGGCTGGATCGACGAGAAGAGGCCGGGCGCCAAGCTGATGGAGTCGCTTCAAGAGACCGGCCTGACACCGGCCGATCCCGGGTTCTACCCGGCCGCTCGCGCCTGCGTGATCGACCTGGGCGTCGTCCGTCGTCGCAAGGTCGACGTGGCCGCCGACATCCCCGCCCGCCGCGTCGCCGACCTGCCCGTCGAGCTCGACGACGCCATCGGCCGGTCGATCCGCGACGCTGAGCGCGAGCTCGCCGACCGCCTCGTGTCGCGCTATCAGAGCGCACTCGCGACGCGGAGCACCGGCATCGCCGTGGACGGGATCGACCATGACCTTGTGCGCCGGGTCGCCGGATGGGAGCGGACCGATCCGACTACGGCGAAGACTGGCGAGAACGTGTTCAGCCTGGTGCGTCGCATCGGCAAGGCGAAGGCCGGTCTGGCCGCCGACTACGCCGCGCAGCTCGCACACAACGTCGGCAAGGTCGTCTTCTTCGCCAGGCACATCGAGGTATTGGACCTCGCCGAGCGGATCTTCACCGAGCGCGGCATCCGCTACTCCTCGATCCGAGGCGACCAAACCCCGACGAGGCGCCAGCAGAACATCGACGCGTTCGTGAACGACCCCGACGTCTCCATCGCGGTCTGCTCACTGCTGACGGCCGGCGTGGGCCTCAACCTGCAAGTCGCCTCCAACGTCGTGCTCGCCGAGCTCTCGTGGACCAACGCCGAGCAGACGCAGGCCATCGACCGCGTCCACCGCATCGGTCAGGAAGAGCCCGTCACCGCGTGGCGCATCATTGCCGCGCAGACCATCGACACCAGAATCGCGGATCTCATCGACAGCAAGGCGGGGCTTGCCGCCAGGGCACTCGACGGTTCCGACGACGAGGTGTCGTTGTCGGCCGACGTCCAGCTCGAGGCGCTCGCGGCGCTGCTCACGAACGCGCTGTCGGCGTCGCCGTAGCCACGCAACGCGTCGCCATGATCTCCCACCCCGAAACCGTCACCATGCTCATCCTGGCCGCCGCCAGCAGTCACTAACGACTCAAGTCCCGCAGCCTCGATGGCCAATAGCCTGCCGGCCATCGAGGCCTCCGGTGGCCTGGGGTCTATCGACGAGGCATTGTCACCCACGCCGAGCGCCCCACCGCCGCCCACACGCTTCGCCGGTCCGCCGTGGCAGCGAGTCGGTGGAACTGCCCCGACGTGCTGAGGTAGAGGCAGTCGATTCCAAGTGATGCAGGAGCTTCACATCTTCTGCAGACGGCTGTGCGGGGACCAGCCCGTGAGCGTCGACACTGGGCGAGAGGTACTCGCGGCGTAGTCCAGGAGCTGTCCGAGGGCCTGCCAGGCGTAGGTGGCGAGGAAAACCACGGCCGCTCCCGCCGTTACCGTAGGCGTGATCGTGACGACAACCCCACCCAGGCGCACCCTCACGAGGCGAACGGTAAACGAGCGCGTCCCGTCACGCCGCCCTTAAGTTCAACGAAGCCGCACCCGATCTGGACCCCTACGGCATCAGTTGTAACGCCGAAGGCCGCCGGTCCGATGGAGCCAACGTTGTTCGGTTCCAGTCGAACGGGGTCGAAGCCGCAAACCAAGTTGAGGCCCTGGGGGCAAATCATGGCGGGCGAGATCCGGGCTGCTTGTCTGGCTGCGGCGGGATCGTGGCACAGCCAGAGGCAGCCGGCCGGCCAACGAATCAGCGACAGTCGAGCCCACGGCGGCACCTGTTGCGGCGAGACCGGTGAAGCCTGCGAAGCCATTCTGTGCTGACCGACCCCATCTCCTACGCGACGACCCGGCGCAAGGCGGGCCGGCGAAGACACGCACTAACCGCATTGATCATCGGCTGCTCCGATCACGAAGGACGAAACTGCATGTCTGGTCTGATGTCTGAGGCTTTGCCCGACTGTCTGCACGCGAAGCCGCGGGGTGGACGGTTGAGAAGATGGGGGACCGGCGGCGGTCGGGTGCGTGTCGTGGCGGTCGCCACGGTGCTGGCCGTAACCGCTGCCGCTGCGGCGGCGCTGGGTCCGGCCGGGCCGGCCGCAGCGATCAGCGCCACCTCGTACGCCGAGGCGTGGGGGCAGGGCATCTACTCGGCGTTGGGCAACGGGTCGACAGCCGACCAGTACTCCCCGGTTCATGTGACCGCGCTGAGCCAGGTGACCCAGGTCAGCAGTGGCTTTGTGCATACTCTGGCGGTGCGCGCGGATGGCACCGTGTGGGCATGGGGCGACAACGGGGATGGAGAGCTGGGCAACGGGACGAATACGCCCAGCTCGGTGCCTGTCCAGGTGCCCGGCCTGACCGGCATCGTGCAGGTCGCCGCGGGTCACTTTGACAGCCTCGCGTTGCGCTCGGACGGCACGGTGTGGGCCTGGGGCACCAACGGCTACGGTCAGCTCGGTGACGGCACCACCACTCCCCGAACGACCCCCGTGCAGGTGGCCGGATTGACCGGGGTGACCCAGATCGCCGCCGGCTTCGACCACAGCCTGGCGTTGCGTTCGGACGGCGCCGTGGTGGCGTGGGGCTACAACGTCCATGGGGAGCTCGGTGACGGCACCCCCACCGACCACTCCACCACCCCGGTAGCGGTCAGTGGCCTGACCAACGCGACCCAGATCGGGGGCGGCTACTACCACAGTCTCGCGTTGCGCTCGGACGGCACCGTGGTGGCCTGGGGCTCCAACTCCGAAGGGCAGTTGGGCGACGGCAAACCCAACGACAGCGCCACCCCCGTGCAGGTGGCCGGGTTGACCAACGTGACCCAGATCGCCGCCGGCGCCTATCACGGCCTCGCGTTGCGCTCGGACGGCACCGCGGCGGCCTGGGGTGACAACCAGGCCGGGGCGCTCGGCGACGGCACCCCCACCAACCGCACCACCCCGATCACCGTGTCAGGCCTGACCGGGGTCGCCCAGGTCAGCGCGGGCTACCTCCACAGTGCCGCGTTGCGCGCGGACGGCACCGTGTGGGCCTGGGGTAACAACGGCGAAGGGGAGCTCGGTGACGGCACCAAAACCATCCGCTACACCCCGGTCGCCGTGCCGGGGCTGAGTTCGGTGACCCAGGTCTCGGCCGGGGGGTTCCACACCGTGGCGATAGTGGGGCCGCCGGAACTGACCGCCAAAGCAACGATCACCGGCACCGGCAAGGTCGGCGCGACACTGACCTGCAAGGCCACTTTCATCGGTGCCACCTCGGTCAGCTACACCTGGCTGCTGGACACAACCACGATCCCCGGCGCGACCACCGCCACCTACACGCCCGTGGCGGCCGAATATGCCGGCCGCCAGGCCACCTGCCAGGTCACCGGCACCAACACCCTGGGCAGCACCGGCACCTCGGCGACCATCAGCATCCACGCCGATGCCGCTCCGACAGCGACCATCAGCGCGCCCGCGTACACGCGCACGTCGACCACGACGGCCACCATCGCCGTCGCCGATACCGATGACCCGATCAGCAACCTGTCGGTCAGCTGCCGGATGGATTCCGCGGCCTGGACGCCATGTGCCCCAGGAGCGTGGCCGATCCCGGCGCAGAAGCCGGGCACACACGTACTGAGCGTCAAGGTGACCGACCCCAGCGGCCGTACAAACACGTTTAGCCGCACCTGGGTCGTCGACCAACTCAGCCCCACAGTGACAATGCGAGGCCCCGCGCAACCGTTCACCCTTGCCTCATCCATCCCCGTGTCCTGGACCGGTTCGGACTCCGGATCCGGCATCGCCTACTACCAGGTCCGGTGGAACAAGGTCGCCTACAACGGCGGCTTCGGCGCCTGGCAATACCCGGCCGCCTGGCAGAAACTCACCACGACGACCGTCACCCTGACCGGGGTAGTCCCCGCCGTCGGCTACTGCTTCCAGACCCGCGCGGTCGACAAGGTCGCCAACACCGGCGCCTGGTCGGCGGACAAGTGCAGCGCCGTCGCCCTGGACGACCGGTCACTTGGCGCGTCGGCAGGATGGTCGCGGGTCTCGTGGAGTCCCTTCTACCGCGGGACCGCGACACAAACCACGAAGACCGGCGCATCCCTGACCCGACCGGGCGCGGCGCTGACCCGGGTCGCACTGGTCGCCACCCGCTGCCCGACCTGCGGAACCGTCGGCGTCTACGTCAACGGAACCTCAGTCGGCACCATCAACCTGTACTCGACCACGACGGCACGCCAGGCGGTGATCGCGCTGCCCCCGTTCTCGTACCGCACCGGAACCGTCACGCTGAAGGTGCTGTCCTCCGGAAAAACCGTCCAGGTCGACGGACTCGGAATCAGCAGGGCCTGACCAGCCTGCGCGGTACTCGCCCACAACCCATGGCAAGCCGGCCACAAACGGACTTGTGAGTTGAGGCCAAGCCCAGCCCGGCCCCGTTCCCGCTACCACGGGACGGGGCCGGGCCCGTTTGGCCACTAACCCACCTGATGTCACTATCGGAGCCGACCATGCGTGCAATGGAGGAGCGATGAGCGCAGACATCCTGGTTGCACTGCCACGCACGCTGACATCTCCGCTCTCAGCCCCGTCGTCCCGGACTCAGTGCGGCCTGTCCGGCGGCTCGGCGCAGTGGGCTCCGATCCGGGTAGTGCTTTGAGTAGTTCACCTCATGCGCCGTGCCCCACCGCGAAACGACGATGGGCGCATGACGAAGCCCATCCAGCCCTCCCAGACCACCGCGTTCTACCTCCAGGCGACCCTGTCGTTCGCCATCTCGCTGACATCGATGGCGCTCGCCCTGATCTACCTGCCCGCCGCTGGGTGGGTCCGCGCATTCCTGGGGCTCGCCCTCCTGTACGTCGTCACCTCGACAGTCACGCTTTGCAAGGTCGTGCGCGATCGGCAAGAGATGTCGGACGTGACCAACCGCGTCGACCAGGCCAGGCTGGACAAGTTGCTGGCAGAGCACGACCCGTTCAAAATCGATGCTTGAGCACGCGCCAGGACAGCCGAGCTCGCTCGGTCCACCGCGCGGATGCATGTCTGGAAGACCTGTGCGGGGCGACAGCGGGCACGGGTGGCTTGCCGCGCTCATCAGTTCAGCCTGGGAACACTACGGGAACAAAGAGGCGTCGATCCGAGTTCGGCTGGGTGCGCCCCGGTGGCACGGGCATCGCCCAGTTGCGGTTCGACCGTGTCGGCACCGGGCTA
>JAWWOY010000488.1:0-6534 GCA_033851195.1 Kribbellaceae bacterium
ATGCGTCTTGCGAGGGACTTGCGGGACCGGTACGCCGATCTCGGCATCGTGTTGCTCACCTCGAACTGCGAGGACGACATCCTGTTCCGGGCGCTCGAAACGGGAGTATCGGCCTTTGTGTCCAAGGCTGCACCCAACACCGAAGTACTCGCGGCCATTCGGCACGCGTACGTTGCAGCGACCTCGTTCACGGCCACGGGCCTCGCGTCGGCCATAGTCCGCCGCGGCCGTCCGGCAGGCGCGTTGACGCTCAGTCCACGCGAGACCGAGGTGCTGTCGAGGCTTGCGGAAGGCATGTCGGTACCGGCGATAGCTCGCTCGATGTTCGTCAGCCCGTCGACCGCCAAGACGTACGTCGCAAGGCTCTACGAGAAGCTCGGCGCGTCCAACCGCGCGCAGGCGATCATGACCGCACTGCGGCTCGACCTCATCCAGCACCAGGTAGTAGCAGTCTCCGCCTGATCGTCAACGGTCCGTTGACGATCAGGGTGTGAGCACCAGCCGGCCACGGATGCCGCCTCCCGCCAATCGCTTGTAGGCGGTGACTGCGTCGTCCAGCGGGTAGGTGCCGGCCACACGAGTGGATATGACACCTGCCTCGGACAGGCGCACCAGCTCCGACAGAGCCGCCCGGCTCGCGTGGGCGAAGATCGGGTGGACGGTGATCCCTCGCAGTGGCGTCGGAGGCGGCCCGGCCACCACGTGGGCGTGGACTCCGCGGTCACGGACGGACTCCTGCGCGCCCACTCCCAGCACGGCCGCATCCACCACGCCGTCCACGCCGCTCGGTAGCAGCTCACGGACCTTGGTGGTCAGGTCGGCCGAGCGGGGCACGAAGTGGGCGGCGCCCAACTCGTGGACCAGTTCCTCGTCGTCCTGGCCTGCCGCGGCTACGACGGTGAGGCCGTAGTGCTTGCCGAGCTCAACCGCGTATCCACCAACCCCGCCGGCGGCGCCGGTGACCAGCAGGGTCTGCCCGGCGGTGAGACCGAGCGCGTCAAGTGACAGCTGTGCCGTCAGGGCGTTCAGGACGAAGGTCGACGCCGCAACCGGGTCGAGGTTCGCCGGTGCCGGAGCGACCTCATCCGCGTCCAGCACGACGTACTCGGCATGGGTCTTCAGGGCGCGGCCGAGCAGGGCTGCCAGGCCGACCACCGCAGTGCCTACTGGCAGGTCCGCACCGGGTCCGGTTGCGTCGATCTTGCCGGCGACGTCCCACCCGAGGCCGAACTGCGTACGTGGCGCAGTGATGCCGTACTGGAGGAGCGTGCCGTCTGTGGCCGCGACGTCCACCGGATTGACTGCCGCCGCGGCTACCTTGATCCGGACCTGGCCTTCGCCCGGTTCAGGGATCGCGGTGTCGATCAGCTCGAGGGCGTCCGGGCCGTCCAGCCGGCGGGCCACAAGTGCGCGCATCAGGGTGTCTCCTCAGGAATTGGTTCCGCTTGGCGGTACCACTATTGGAGAGTTACTCTCTGCCGGGAAGTACGCACTTTGAAGTGCGTACCGAACTCCGAGGAGAGCCATGCCGACCCGTGATGCCGCCCAGTTGCGCCAGGAGGCCGCCCGTTCGTACGACGCGTATCTGGCGTCCTGCCCGGCCCGGCAGTTGGTCGACCGGATCAGCGACAAGTGGGTGACGCTGATCCTGCCCGCGCTCGCCGACGGACCTCAGCGGTACTCCGATCTGGCCCGCCGGATCGCTGGGGTGAGCCAGAAGATGCTGACCCAGACCCTCCGCTCGCTTGAGCGGGACGGGCTGCTGACCCGCCAAGTGACGCCGTCGGTACCGGTCCGGGTCGACTACGAGCTGACCACGCTCGGGATGAGCCTGATGCCACTGATCAGCTGCATCAAGGAGTGGGCCGAGACCCACATGGATGAGGTCGCCTCCGCCCGCGCGGCCTACGACACCTGTACTGACCAGTGAGTGAGCAACTGGACCGGCGGGTCGTCGTACTAGTGGTGCCGGCCGAGGCGACCTGGGCACCGCCGGGGCGCGACCCCGACACCTGGCGGTTGGCCCTTGCCGAGGACACCTATGAGGTTCTGGCCGCGCTTGACCGGGTTGAGGTCGCCGTAGCGGTTGTTGGCGGAGACGAAGCGGCAGTAGCCGAGGTAGCCGGGCTCACCTGGCCAGGAACCCCCGTGTACGCCGTCGACGCGGCGCGGCCGGTGCTCGCAGCTGTGGAGAAGGCAGGACCGGCAGCCGCAGTTGTGGCGGTCAGCCATGACGTGCCGGACTTGCCGGGGCTGTTGATCGGCAAGCTGTTCCGGGCGTTGAGCTCGGCGGACCTCGCAGTCTGCCCTGCGGAGGACGGCTCGCTGGCCGCGATCGGGGTCAACGTGCCGGTGGCTGAGTGGGTTCGGCAGACAGCTCCTGGGTTCGACACTGAGCTGTCCACATTGGAGCAGGCCAAGCCCCGGCGGCACGCGGTGGCGGTCGGGCCGGGCTGGCACCGGCTGCGGTCAACCGCTGACATAACGCGACTTGACCCCGGCCTGGAGGGTTGGGACGCCACCCGGTCGATACTCCGGGGTGCCTGAGCCGTCACCTTCCCGGATCGAGCTCGTTGAACAGGCAGCGAGACAGATCCGCGGCCGTCGTCGCAGCTGGACCCGTCGGTGCCGTTCCGGGGCGGTGAGACCGGCGAGTGCGGGGGGTGGGGGAGTGGCGGCGGCCCAGGGTCGCCTTGCGATGCACGCACCTGACCACCGGACGCTATCAATGGCTATCGTATGGCGTTGCGGTGAGCCGACCTCTGCACCAATTCCTGGACGGTTCGGTCCACACCCGCCGGCAGTCCCTCCGCCGCGAACCAGCGCAGGTCGTGCGACTCCTCGCTGACCACGAACTCGGCGCCGGCCGTCGCGGTGACGAGGAACTGAACATCAAGGTGATAAGCGTCCTCACGACCGCCGCAGCGCACCTGGTGGCGGGACAGCTGGACGGGGACAGGATCGATGACGAGTCCGGTCAGCCCGGACTCCTCGGCGGCCTCCCGCAGAGCTGCTCCAGCCAGGGTGGCGTCGCCGATCTCACAGTGCCCGCCGAGCTGCAACCAGCGGTGGATCTTGGCATGCAGCGTCAGCAACACCTCGCCGCCGGCCGGGTCCGTCACCAGGGCCGACGCGGTCAGGTGCTCCGGGAGGCGACTGCGCCACAACCCGTCCTGGTACGACGCGAGGTGGCGCAGGTAGTACTCCCGGAGCTCGGCCTGCTCCGGATCCGGTGCTGTCCAGCTGGTGAGGGTGGCAGTGGCGTCGGCGTGCAGCGTCACTTGGCCGGGCCGGGCCTGTCGCCATTGTTGCCCTCGTCATCGATCCCGCTGTCACCCTCAGGGAGGCTGTCGCCTTCGGACATGAACTGGCTGATGTCGATGTCGGCCAACTCACCGGCATGCTGGGCGAAGCCGATCGGGTCGTCCAGGTCGGTGGCACCGGGCAACAGATCCGGGTGCGCCCACAGCTCGTCCCGCCCGTCGATCCCACGCGCATCCCGTACGGCGGCCCAGAGGTTGGCCGCATCCCGCAGCCTCCGGGGGCGGAGCTGGAGCCCGACGAGCGTGGCGAACGTCTGCTCCGCGGGACCACCCGCGGCGCGGCGGCGCCGTACTGTCTCGGCAAGTTGGACGGCAGCGGGCATCCGGTCCTTGGTGGCCTGGCGGACGACGTCGTCGACCCAGCCCTCGACCAGCGCCAGCGCGGTCTCCAGCCGGACGAGTGCCGCCTTCTGCTGCTCGGAGTCCTCGGGCTCGAACAGTCCGTCCGCGAGGGCCGCCTGCATGGCCTCGGGGTTCTGCATGTCGACGTCGGCCATCGCGCGCTCGATCTTGTCGGTGTCGACCTCGATCCCGGCGGCGTAGTCGGCCACCGCGGCCAGCAGGTGCTGGCGCAACCACGGCACCCCGGCGAACAGCCGCTGGTGCGCGCACTCGCGCAGCGCCAGATAAAGACGGACATCCTCGTCGGTCAGCTCGAGTCCCTCGGCGAACTTGGCCACGTTGTCAGGCACCAGCACCGCCTGTCGGGCAGGGCCGAGCGGCAGCCCGATGTCGGACGCGCTCACCACCTCACCGGCCAGCTCGCCGAGTGCCTGCCCGACCTGGGCGCCGAAGATGGAGCCACCGAGCTGGCGGAGCATGCCCGCCATCGGCCCGGCCAGCTGCTGGGCCTCGGCCGGCAGGGCGCTGCCCATCGCGCCGGCCACGTGCTCGGCGACCGGGTCCACGACCAGCTGCCACACCGGCAGGGTGTTCTCCACCCACTCCGCCCGGCTCCAGGCCGCGGAGGTGGCGGACGCCTCGGGCAGCGTGGTCGCCGGGTCCAGCCAGTGCTCGGCCAGCCGGACCGCGTCGGCGACGCGGTCGGTGTCTGTCGGAGTGATCGATCGGTCACCCGCCGCGGAGACGGTCTTGCGGGCGATATCCTTGGCCAGGTCCCAGTTCACCGGCTTGCCGTCGGTCGAGCCGCTGAGCAGCTGCTGGACCTGCGCGAAGATCGCGTTCAGGTCGGGGGCACCGCCCGCACCGGAGAACTGCTGGAACATGGCCTCGAACGGAGTTCCCTTGAACGGGTTGTCCGGTTCATCGCTCATTGGAGGGGGCCTTCCTGTGCAGTGGGGCGTACAACTCCAACGTACTGGTTACGACGTACGGTTCCTCCATGGGTGAACGAACTCAGTATCCCGTGCGGGCGACTTCGCTCGCAGCAGAAGTGGGGAAGGGTATGACAGAGGTGATCAGGCTGCTGGACCTGCGTGAGTCGGTGCTGTCCAGCGACGAGGTGCTGGCCGCGATCGCAGACCCGTCGGCCGGCGGTACCGCCATGTTCATTGGCACCGTGCGCAACCACGATCACGACAGGCCAGTCGACGAACTGCGCTACGAGGCCCATCCGGATGCGTTGCGTCACCTACGGAAGGTCGCCGAGCGGATCGCCGAGGACCCCGCGGTGACCGCGCTGGCGGCGGTGCACCGGACCGGCTCGCTGGCGATCGGCGACGCGGCCGTGATCGTCGCCGTGGCGGCTTCGCACCGCGATGTCGCCTTCGCGGCCTGCCGCCGCTTGATCGACGACCTCAAGGCCGAGGTCCCGATTTGGAAACACCAGCACTTTACCGACGGCGCGACCGAGTGGGTGGGCGCCTGTTGACACGTACTCTGGGCGCATGAAGGTGGCCGGATGAAGGTTTTGGCGTGGCTGGCATTCCCGCTGGTCGCCACCGCCCTGGCGATGTGCTGGGCCGCGTGGCGCGGGCGGAGCCGTGGGCCGCGCCGCTCCAGTGGTGCCTTCGCGTCGGTGGAGGATTTCCGCCGGTTCAACGAGGCGATGGCCGCTCCCGGCCCCCGCGCCGTCCCCGAACCCCGCGGGGGTTTACGCGGCCTCGTCCACAAGTTCAGAGCAACCAAGATCGCAGGGCAGGGTTCGTGACTCGTCGTACCGCCACGTTGGTCTCCTCGATCGTCGTCCTCGTCGTCGCACTCGGACTGGTCACCGTGTTCCCGGTGCCGTTCGTGTCGTTCAGCCCGGGCCCGGTCAAGGACACTCTTGGCGCCACCAAGTCGAAGCCGGTGATCGACATCACCGGCCACGAGACCTTCCCGACCACCGGTGAGCTGGACCTGACCACAGTCTCGGTCACCTCGCCGGACCGCGACCTGACGCTGCCGCAGGCGATGCGGAACTGGCTCGACCCGCACCAGGACCTGTTCCCGCGCGACATCATCTACCCGCCGGAGCAGAGCGCCAGCCAGGTCGAGGCGCAGAACACCGCGGAGATGACCGGCTCGCAGGACAGCGCGATCGCCGCGGCCCTGCAGGAGGCCAAGGTCCCGTACCACCCGAAGGTCTCGACGGTGTCGAAGGGCAGCCCGGCCGACGGCAAGCTCAAGCCGGACGACGTGGTGCTGAAGGTGAACGGCCAGGCCGCCGCCCAGGTCCCGCAGGTCGGCGAACTGGTCCGGAAGAACAAGGTCGGCGACCAGATCGCGTTCCTGATCCGCCGTGGCGGTAAGGAACAGACCATCACGCTGAAGGCCGCCGCGACCCCGGGCGAGCCGACCCGGCCGATGGTCGGCATCACCATCGGGGTGGACTCGCCGGTCAAGGTGAGCGTCAACCTCGGCCAGGACATCGGCGGCCCGAGTGCCGGTACGGCGTTTGCGCTGGCGATCTACGACAAGCTGACCCCCGGGGCGCTGCTGGACGGTAAGCACGTGGCCGGCACCGGCACCATCGACGCACTCGGCCAGGTCGGCGCGATCGGTGGCATCCAGCAGAAGATCGCCGGAGCCGAGGCTGCCGGCGCGACCGTGTTCCTGGTGCCCGAGCCGAACTGCGGCGCCGCGCTGGATGCCAACGTGAAGGGCATCCGGTTGGTCAAGATCACCACCCTGCACGAGGCGATCGGCGCACTGACCGCACTGGACAAGGGAACTGGAGACGTCCCGGCATGCACCCGGTAGGTCCTGAAGGAAGTCTGTCGACCGACGCGCTGAGCCGCGCGGTGATCGAGATCGAGCGGCATGTGAG
>JAWWOY010000509.1:0-2907 GCA_033851195.1 Kribbellaceae bacterium
TCGGCAAGATCGGCGTCCTGGTCGCGCAGCGGCTGGCCGCCTTCGGCATGAACGTGATCGCCTACGACCCGTACGTGCAGGCCGGCCGCGCCGCCCAGATGGGTGTCCGGCTCGCCTCCCTGGACGAGTTGCTGGCCGCCAGCGACTTCATCTCCGTGCACCTGCCGAAGACGCCCGAGACGATCGGGCTGATCGGCGCGGAGGAGTTGCACAAGGTGAAGCCCGAGGTCATCATCGTGAACGCGGCCCGCGGCGGCATCGTTGACGAGCAGGCCCTGTACGCCGCCCTCAAGGAGGGCCGGGTGGCCGGCGCCGGGCTCGACGTGTTCGCCTCCGAGCCGTGCACCGACTCGCCGCTGTTCGAGTTCGAGAACGTGGTCGCCACCCCGCACCTGGGCGCGTCCACCGACGAAGCGCAGGAGAAGGCCGGCATCGCGGTCGCCAAGTCGGTCCGGCTGGCGCTGTCCGGCGAGCTGGTCCCGGATGCGGTCAACGTGCAGGGCGGCGTGATCGCCGAGGACGTCCGGCCGGGTATCGCCCTGACCGAGAAGCTCGGCCGCATCTTCACCGCCCTCGCTGGTGGTGTCGCGCAGCAGCTCGACGTCGAGGTCCGCGGCGAGATCACCCAGTACGACGTGAAGGTGCTGGAGCTGGCCGCGCTGAAGGGCGTGTTCGCCGACGTGGTCGAGGACAACGTGTCCTACGTGAACGCCCCGCTGCTGGCGGCCGAGCGTGGCCTCGAGGTCCGGCTGCTCACCGACCACGACAGCCCGGAGCACCGCAACCTGATCACCCTGCGCGGCACCCTCGCCGACGGCGCCCAGGTCTCGGTCTCCGGCACCCTGGTCGGGGTCAAGCAGTCCGAGCGGCTGGTCGAGATCGACGGCTTCGACCTCGAGATCGAGCTCTCCGCGCACCTGGCGTTCCTCAGCTACGAGGACCGCCCGGGTATCGTCGGAGCGGTCGGCCGGATCCTCGGCGAGTCTGATATCAACATCGCCGGCATGCAGGTCAGCCGCGACCGCAAGGGCGGCAAGGCCCTGGTCGCGCTGAGCGTCGACTCCAGCATCAGCCCCGCCGTGCTCGACGACATCGCCACTGCGGTCCAGGCCGACACCGCCCGCACCGTGGACCTCGACTACTGACACTTGCCGCTCTTGCCGTTGCTGTTGCGAGGACAGGTCGGCCGCCCGCAGGCGCATGGCGGTCGGCCGGGGCCCGGGTCTCTCCCGCCGGGAGGGGGCCGGGCCCACCTTTGTCCGGTGCCGGCGGGTCCGCTGTCAGCGGCGGGTGGCCAGGAGGACGGCGGCGTCGGGGGCGACCATCACCTCGACGGTGGTGAAGCGCTCGTCCTGCAGCCATTCCTGCCGCAATGTGTCGACGCGGCCCTCGTACATCGGCGGCCAGACCATCGACGGGGTGAAGTCGTCCAGTACGACGAAGCCGCCCGGCTCGACCGCTTCGGCGACCACGTCGCGGGCGGACAGTTTCGCCTCGCGGGCGTCGACGAACAGCAGCGCGAACGGTCCGCGGTCGATCAGCGCGGTCCAGTCCGCCTCCAGCACCTCGATGCGATCGTCCGAGGAGAACAGTTCGGCGACGGCCCGGGCCAGTTGCGGGTCACTCTCGGCGGTGACGATCTTGGTGCCCTCGGCCGCGCCGCTGCGCAACCAGGCGGAGCCGACGCCACAGCCCGTGCCGAGTTCGCCGAGGGTGCCGTGCCGCGAGGCGGCGAGGGTCGCGAGCAGCCGGCCGGTTTCGTTCCGGGTCGCACTGACGAATCCGCGCCGGCCGGACAGGCTCAGGGCCGCGGAAACCAGCGGCGGTAGTTCTGGAGGAGCACTCACCGGGTGAGACTTGCACAGCATCGGGCCAGCGATGTCACTGGCATCTCGTATTCCGAGATGGCCTGCCCGCATGGTGGCGAGTTGGTCGGGCGTCGGAGTATCTTCGACGAATCATGCAGTTCGCGGTACGTCTTATTTGCCGCCGCGCCGGGGTTCGCTAAGGCCGACCCCCCGGCGCGGGTTGAGGCGTACCCCCGCCGGTAGCGCCACCGTCGGCCGTTCCTTCACCACAGCGAAGCGAACCGAACGGGAGAGCAGCATGTACGACATGTATCCGGCCAACTGGCGAGTCGTCGACGGACGCGAGCGCAAAGCGGAGCGCCGTCGCCGGGTGACCCCCCGACGGGCCGAGACTGAAGCCGTCCAGGAAGCCATCAACCGCCGCGACAACGGGGGAGAACCCAAGAAGTGAGCACCCAGAAGACCTTCACGCTGGCCGTCGTCGGAGGCGACGGGATCGGGCCCGAGGTCATCGCCGAGGCCCTCAAGGTCCTCGATGCGGTCAGCGCGAACTACGGCGTCACCTTCGAGCGGACGGAGTTCGACCTGGGTGCCCGCCGCTGGCACGCCACCGGCGACACGCTGCCGGACGCCGAGCTCGAGGCGATCCGTAAGCACGACGCGATCCTGCTCGGCGCGGTCGGCGACCCGACGGTCCCGTCCGGTGTGCTGGAGCGCGGCCTGCTGCTGAAGCTCCGCTTCGCGTTCGACCATTACGTGAACCTGCGCCCGTCGAAGATCTACCCCTCGATCGGCTCGCCGCTGGCGAACCCCGGTGAGGTCGACTTCGTGGTCGTCCGCGAGGGCACCGAGGGCCCGTACACGGGAAACGGGGGAGCGATCCGCGTCGGCACACCCAACGAGATCGCCACCGAGGTCAGCGTCAACACGGCGTTCGGTGTGCAGCGCGTGGTGCACGACGCCTTTCGCCGTGCACAGCAGCGCCGCAAGCATCTGACGCTCGTGCACAAGAACAACGTGCTGACCTTCGCGGGCGCGCTCTGGTGGCGCACCGTGCAGGAGATCGCCACCGAATACCCTGACGTCGAGATCGCGTATC
>JAWWOY010000554.1:0-3242 GCA_033851195.1 Kribbellaceae bacterium
GGCCCGAGCTCGTCGATGGATTCACTCGGAACACGTTCATCGCGATGGTCGAGGCCGTCGGCGACGTTGCGCTGGCCGCCGGGCTGACCACCTCGGCTGACTGGGAGCGCGGGATCGATGACCTGCGCCGCACTGCGGACCACGGCGGCACCTTCCATTACACCTTTTCCAAGGCCGTCGCCCTGAAGCCTTGACACTCAGCCGGCTGGGACGTGACTGGTGAGGCTGGTAGACAGGACGCTATGTCCCCGACCGAGCAGCTGGAGATCGAGACCAAGTACGACGTCGACGAGCATGCGCTGCTGCCGGCGCTGCATGAGCTGCCGGGAGTGGCGAGCGTCGCGCAGCCGGTCGAGCTCAACCTGACTGCCGTCTACTTCGACACGGCTGGCTTCGATCTCGCGGCCGCCGGGGTGACACTGCGACGGCGTACCGGCGGAGAGGACGACGGGTGGCACGTGAAGTTCCCGGTCGCGTCGGGTGAGCGGCTGGAGATCCGGCACGAGCTCGGGCGTGCAGTACAGAAGGTGCCGATCGAGCTGGTCCGGACGGTCCGGGTGCACGTGCGCGCGCGGGAGCTGGTGCCGGTCGTGACGCTGCGGACGCGGCGTCTGGTGCATCGGTTGCTCGATGCGGACGGGAAGATTCTCGCCGAGCTGAGCGAGGACGAGGTGACCGCCGAGGTGCTCGGCGCCGAGCCGGAGAACTGGCGTGAGTGGGAGCTGGAACTCGTCAACGGCGAGGAGCATCTGCTCGCGGCGGCCGACCCGCTGTTGCGTGGCGCCGGGGCTGAGCCCGCGAAGGGTCCGAGCAAGTTGGCGCGGGCTCTCGGGGACCGTGTCCCGGAGACTGAGCAGCGGGAGCTGCCGAAGGTGCCGACCACGGCCGACATGTTCCGCGCTTACGCAGCGGATCAGGTCGCGGCGATCTACCGGCGGGATCCGGAGGTGCGGCGCGACCTGCCTGATTCGGTGCACAAGATGCGGGTGGCGACCCGGCGGCTCCGGTCGGCGCTGGCGACGTACCGGCCGGTGGTGGATCGGGAGGCAGGCGATCAGTTGCGGTCGGAGCTCAGGTGGTTCGCCGGTGAGCTCGGTGGCGCTCGCGATGCCGAGGTGCTGCGCGAACGGCTGACCGCAATGGTCGCGGACGAGCCGGCTGAGCTGGTGATGGGACGCGTCGCGGGGGCGATCGACGATCACCTGCGCGGCGTCTACAAGGCGGCCCGGGAGCAGGCGCTCGAGGCCTTGGAGAGCGGGCGGTACTTCCGGTTGCTGGACGCCCTTGACGCGCTGGTCGCCGACCCGCCGCTGGTCGGTGAGCCGCGGAAGGCGGCCAAGCAGTTGCCGGAGCTGCTGCGGCACGACTGGAAGCGGCTCCGGAAGGCAGTCGGCCGGGTGGACGACGCGGACGATCCTGTCGAGCAGCAGCACGAGCTGCACGAGGTGCGGAAGGCATCCAAACGCCTCCGGTACGCCGGCGAGTCCGCCGAGCCGGTGCTCGGAACGGACGCCGGCAATCTTGCGGCGCTCGCCGAACAGGTGCAGGAAGTGCTCGGCGAGCACCAGGACAGCGTGGTCGCGCGGGACGTGCTCCGGCAGCTCGCGGTGCAGGTCCAGCTCGACGGCGGCAATGCCTTCAGCTTCGGCCGCCTGCACGCGTTGGAGCAACAGCGCGGTGCCGACACCCAGCGGGAGTTCACCGAATTGTGGCCGTCGGTCAAGTTGCCCAAGTCTTTGCGCTGACTGACCCAAGTCTCTGCGCTGAAACCCGCTATCTAGTGCTGCACCGCCTTCTCCGCGCCCGCGCCGGTCAGGGAACGGACCTCCATCTCGGCGAACTTCTCGATGTTGGTGCCCTCCTTGCTGGTCACGGTGCCGAGCCAGCCGAGCAGGAAGGCCAGCGGGATGGAGATGATGCCGGGGTTGTCCAGCGGGAACCAGTGGAAGTCGATCGATTTGTCGGTGATCATCGACAGGCTGAGGTGGGTCTTGGCATCGACCTTGCCGGAGACGACCGGTGAGAAGGCGATCAGGATGATCGCGGACGCCAGGCCGCCGTAGATGCTCCAGAGTGCGCCCCGGGTGTTGAAGCGCCGCCAGAACAGCGAGTAGAGGATCGTCGGCAGGTTCGCACTGGCCGCGACAGCGAAGGCCAGCGCCACCAGGAAGGCGATGTTCTGGCCGTTGGCGAAGATGCCACCGACGATCGCGACCACACCGATCACCACGGCCGTGATCCGGGCGACTCTGACCTCACCGGTGCCGCTGACGGCGCCCTTCTTGATCACCTGGCCGTAGATGTCGTGCGCGAAGGAGGCGCTCGCGGTGATCGTCAGGCCGGCCACCACCGCGAGGATAGTGGCGAAGGCGACCGCGGAGATCAGCCCCAGCAGGAGTTCTCCGCCCAGCTCGTAGGCGAGCAGTGGTGCTGCCGAGTTCACCTTGCCGGGCGCGGCCTTGATCGCGTCGGGGCCGACCAGGGCGGCGGCACCGAAGCCGAGGACGAGGGTGAACAGGTAGAAGACGCCGATGATCCAGATCGCCCAGGTGACGCTGCGGCGGGCTTCCTTGGACGACGGCACCGTGTAGAAGCGCATCAGCACGTGCGGCAGACCCGCCGTACCGAGGACGAGGGCGAGGGCCAGGGAGATGAAGTCGAGCTTGCTGAGGCCGGTCGCGCCGTACTGCAGGCCCGGGTCCAGCAGTTTCGCGCCGGCAGGGCTCTGCTCGACGGCTCCGCCGAGGACTGAGGAGAGGTTGAAGCTGAACTTCGCGAGTACCCAGATCGTCATCACGCCGGCCCCGATCACCAGCAGCACGGCCTTGACGATCTGGACCCAGGTGGTGCCCTTCATGCCACCAACCAGCACGTAGGTGATCATCAGCAGGCCGACGATCGCGATGACGAGACTCTGCCCGACGCGGCCGGAGATCCCCAGCAATAGCGCGACCAAGCCGCCTGCGCCGGCCATCTGGGCCAGGAGGTAGAAGAAGCTGACCACCAGGGTCGAGATGGCGGCGGCCATCCGGACCGGCCGTTGCTTGAGCCGGAAGGACAATACGTCGGCCATGGTGAACCGGCCGGTGTTGCGGATCAGTTCGGCGACCAGCAACAGGGCGACCAGCCAGGCGACCAGGAAGCCGATCGAGTACAGGAAGCCGTCGTACCCGTTCACGGCGATCGCGCCGGCGATGCCGAGGAACGACGCGGCGGACAGGTAGTCGCCCGCGATCGCGACG
>JAWWOY010000640.1:0-4365 GCA_033851195.1 Kribbellaceae bacterium
CGTATTAAGAAAGGGCTCAAATAATCACCGGCCTTTCAATGCTTAGCTGAGAATCAGGTGCGCTTATTGTCTCGCCGTGCAGGCGAGGACAGCAGGTCGAAGCGCTCGGCGCTCACGAGGCCGACCGGATCGACCACGGTGAGTCGAACCAAAGGACCGGTAGGCGATACAGTTGAGGACCGGTATGCGATACGCGTGGTAGGCGCCCCGGCCCGTTGCCCGGTAGCGTCACAGGCAAATTTCGGTGTCTGGATCACACCCGGGGACAAGCGGGCATATCGAGCCGGTCAGACGACCTGATGCGGAGCGTCTTATCTGACGCTGAATAGCGTCGAGTAATGCGCGCGCCAGAGGTTATGCGGATGTGTTTCGTGCCCGTCCAAACCGTGCGGCATCAACCTCGATTGGAGAACCATGACCTCAGCGCCTGGGCAGGCCGATGCGAGAGTTGCGGAGTATTCGGCTCGTTACGTGATGCGCAAACTGCCGCACTTGACGTTGTTGTTCTGGGTTACGAAGATCATCGCGGTCACTCTGGGTGAGACCGCCGGAGACTTGTTCGGGATCACCCTCAAGCTCGGCTACATCACCACTGCGCTGATCTTTCTCGCGTACTTCGTGGTCGTCCTGACGCTCCAGATCAGGGCCAAGCGGTTCCATCCGGCCATCTTCTGGGCAGTGGTCCTGGGTACCAGCATGGTTGGAACCGAGATCTCAGACTTCCTGGATCGCGGACCTGGTCACGGCAGCGCGCCCAATGGGGTTGGTTACGGATGGGGCGCGTTGATTCTCACCAGCCTGCTGGCGATCATCTTCGTGGTGTGGTGGCGCACCGGGGAGACCTACGACGTGGAGAACATCGCCAGCCGCAAGGGGGAGATCCTCTACTGGATCGCAATCTTGATCTCGAACACCCTGGGCACCGCCAGCGGTGACTGGCTGGCCCACAACACCGGTCTGGGGTTCCGCGGCGCCTTCTTCGTCATCGCCGGGATCATGCTGGTGATCCTGGCCTTGCACTACCTGACAGACATCAACAGCATGCTGTTGTTCTGGATTGCGTTCGTCCTGACCCGCCCGTTGGGCGCGGCCGGTGGTGACTACTTGATCAAACCAAAGGATGAGGGCGGCCTCGGCTGGGGCACGTTCTGGGGCTCAATGGCACTGTTCGTCGTGCTCGTCGCCCTGGTCATCTATCAGACCACCCAGGTCCGCCGCCACCCGCTGGAGCCCTTGCCCTACCCGGTCAACCGGCGCACCGGCGAACCACAGGAGCCAAATGGTGAGGTGGTCACGGTGGTTACTCCGACGTCGAACTCGAGCGAAATCACCGACGCCGGCGAGCCAGCTGCGCCGGACCGGCCCAGCTGGCATATAAGCCTACAAGCCGATCGGGACTGAGCACCTGGGCTCCGGCGGCGTAGAGCTGCCGAACCAGCGGGTTCAGTGGTGGCCCCGGGCTGGGACGCAGTTAGTCTGGTAGGCGCTCTGCACCCGATCTGGAAGTACACCTCTGATGACTGTTGAATCCCTGTTCCCGCGCCTGGAACCGCTGCTGCCGAGCGTGCAGAAGCCGATCCAGTACGTCGGCGGTGAGCTCAACTCGGTCAGCAAGCCCTGGGACTCGGTCACCGTCCGCTGGGCGCTGATGTACCCGGACGCCTACGAGGTCGGGCTGCCGAACCAGGGTGTCCAGATCCTGTACGAGGTGCTGAACGAGCGCGAACACACCCTCGCCGAGCGCACGTACTCCGTCTGGCCGGACATGGAAGAGGTCATGCGCACAGGTGATGCGCTCGGCCCTATCCCGCAGTTCACGCTGGACAGCCACCGGCCGGTGCGCGCGTTCGACGTGTTCGGGCTGTCGTTCTCGACCGAGCTCGGCTACACCAACATGCTGACGGCGCTGGACCTGGCCGGCATCCCGCTGTACGCCGTCGACCGGGGCGACGAGGACCCGATCGTGCTGGCCGGCGGGCATGCCGCGTTCAACCCGGAGCCGATCGCCGACTTCATCGACGCCGCGGTGCTCGGTGACGGCGAGGAGATCGTGCTGGCGATCTCGGACGTGATCCGGGAGTGGAAGGACGAGGGCAGCCCGGGCGGCCGCGACGAACTGCTGATGCGGCTGGCGGCTTCGGGCGGCGTGTACGTGCCGAAGTTCTTCACCGTCGAGTACCTCGCCGACGGCCGGATCAAGCGGGTCGCGCCGAACCGCCACGGCGTACCGTGGCGCACCGCGAAGCACACGGTGATGGATCTCGACGCCTGGCCGTACCCGAAGAAGCCGCTGGTGCCGTTGGCCGAGACCGTGCACGAGCGCTACTCGGTGGAGATCTTCCGCGGTTGTACCCGCGGCTGCCGGTTCTGCCAGGCCGGCATGATCACCCGGCCGGTGCGTGAGCGCAGCATCACCACGATCGGCGACATGGTGGAGAACGGGCTGAAGCAGTCCGGCTTCGAGGAGGTCGGTCTGCTCTCGCTGTCGTCCGCGGACCACAGCGAGATCGCCGAGGTGGCCAAGGGCCTGGGCGATCGGTACGAGGGCAGCAACGTCTCCCTGTCGTTGCCTTCGACAAGGGTCGACGCGTTCAACATCACGCTGGCCAACGAGTTCTCCCGCAACGGCCGGCGCAGCGGGCTGACGTTCGCCCCCGAGGGCGGATCGGCCCGGCTGCGCAAGGTGATCAACAAGATGGTCAGCGAGGAGGACCTGATCCGGACGGTCGCCGCGGCGTACAGCCATGGCTGGCGGCAGGTGAAGCTGTACTTCATGTGCGGTCTGCCGACGGAGACCGACGAGGACGTGCTGGAGATCGCCGAGCTGGCGAAGAAGGTGATCGCGACCGGCCGCGAGGTGTCCGGGCGCCGTGACATCCGTTGCACCGTTTCGATCGGCGGGTTCGTGCCGAAGCCGCACACGCCGTTCCAGTGGGCCTCGCAGCTCGGCGCGGAGGAGACAGACGCCCGGCTGGCCAAGCTGCGTGGCGCGCTGCGCAGCGAGAAGCAGTACGCGAAGGCGATCGGCTTCCGGTACCACGACGGCAAGCCGGGCATCATCGAGGGACTGCTGTCCCGCGGCGACCGCCGGGTCGGCCGGATCATCGAGGAGGTCTGGCGCGACGGCGGCCGCTTCGACGGCTGGAGCGAGCACTTCTCCTACGACCGCTGGGCCGCGGCGACCGAGAAGGCGCTGGCCGACGAGCCGGTCGACCTCGCCTGGTACACCACCCGCGAGCGCGAGTACGCCGAGGTACTGCCCTGGGACCACCTGGACTCGGGTCTGGACCGCGACTGGCTCTGGGAGGACTGGCAGGACTCGCTGGAGACCGACGGCGCGATCGAGGTCGAGGACTGCCGCTGGACCCCGTGCTTCGACTGCGGCGTCTGCCCGCAGCTGGGCACCGAGATCCAGATCGGCCCCACCGGCAAGAAGCTCCTGCCGCTCTCCATCGTCTAGAGCCGCAGTCCACGCATACACAAGTCCTCCTGCAAGCGCTTCCCGGCGCCTGCAGGGGACTTGCATGTGCGTGGCATGCGGGGCACTTCAGCACTATATGGACGCCCCTCGGTTCATGACGGCCGGCCGCCGAACTGCCAGTTGTGGACCTCGATGTCGGCGTACCGGTCCGGGATCAGGACGGCGCGTGCCGTGTCCGGGTCCGGCGCCCGGACCAGTGCCGCCGTACCCAGCCAGGTGGTGCCGTTGTCGGACAGCAGCGGCCCGTATGCGATCAGCTCGTCCCGGTCGGGCGGCACGGCGGTGTCGGCGGCCTGCCCCGTGCTGAGGCCGAGCACCAGGTACCGGTTGCCACCGGTCCGGCCACCGGGGAATTCCCACATGGTGCGCCCCAGCGTGTTGCGCCACCGGCGCAGCAGCACGTCACGGTAGACGCCGGCCTGATAGCCGGGCTCGTCGAAGGCAAACGCGCGGGCCTCGGCGGGATCTGGCAGGTCGACGATGTGCACGCTGCCGGTGGGCGTGTCGCCGTCGCCGGCGAGGGTCGGGCCCCGGGCGATCATCTCCGTCGCGTACCGATCCATGTAGGACCAGTGCTCTTCCAGCAACTCGCTGCGCAGCGCCACGGAGCCGGGTCGATCGCGGTGGTAGCAAAAGAACTCCATGCCCGCAGTCTTTACCCGCCAAGTGTCAGTGGTGCGGGCGGAGGGCGCGGTTCTCGGCGGGCTCGGCGATCTGGCTGCGGAACGGGTGGGCCGGGTAGACGCCGAGCAGCCGAACCTCGACGGAGAAGAAGGCGAGCTCCTCCAGCGCGAGCGCTACGTTCGGGTCATCCGGGTGGCCTTCAACGTCCGCGTAGAACTGGGTCGCGAAGAAGGTGCCGCCGAGCTGGTAGCTCTCCAGCT
>JAWWOY010000679.1:0-5669 GCA_033851195.1 Kribbellaceae bacterium
TGCGAGTCCGTCGGCCGTGACTTCTCCTCGATCACCAAGACCTCCACCGGGTATTGCATCATCGGCGACACCGACGAGGAGGCCCTCGCGGCGGTGCCGCCCTGGGCACCGATGGTGTTCCCCGGAAACCTCGCCGAGTACGGGCTGATCGGCACCGTCGACACCATCCGGAAACGACTCGCCGGCTACGAAGCAGCCGGTGTCGACGAACTGCTGGTCGGCTTCCACGACGCGCTCAACCCGGAGACGCTCCGGCGGTTCGCAGCCGAGTTCATCCAGTAGAGATACCGGTCATCAAGACCTCCGCGACGCGTTCTGCAAAGGCGATTGGTCATCGACACCTCCGGCCGTACCGCCTTGTTGGCCGGCCTCACCTCCCAGCCCTCACGACACGGGCGCTACACCGCTGAGCTCGCATAGCCGCCCTCACGGAACACCTAGAGGTTTCTGGTCTGTACGGCGACGAGCGCGGTGCTGGTGGTCTGCCACGGCCCGACACCCTGTGACCCGTCGGCGTGGAAGGCGACCACCTGGTAGCGGAAGCCGAGCGGCACGTCGGCGGTCGCGGAAAGCACGACCGAAAGTAAAGGCGGGGTGGCCGAGTCGAAGAACAGGCTCTTTGCGGTGTCGTCCGCAGCCCCGGGCAAGGTGACCCGAACCTCGACCGCATCGAGCCCCGCATCGGCCAGCGTCGGACCGACCAGGCGGACGTCCAGCGTCCGCATCCGGCGACCGGTCTCGCCGACCAGCAGGGAAGGTTCGGCGGAGTCGGTCCAGTCGGTCGTGTCCACCGTGCCGCCGGCCAGCGTGGTGACCCGGTACTTCAGGCGTTGCCGGGCAGGGTCGATGATCGGCCAGGTCAACGTCGCCGAACTCCACTCCCGGGTCAGCGGATCCGGTGCAAGGGTGGTCGTGAACCGGCGGTGGTAGCCGGCCGCCACATCGTCGTAGCGGACCTCGACAGTCACCTGGGATACGTCCGCGGCGGTCACGTGCGGCTGGACGAACACCGTCCGGGTCGACGTGAAGGGGCTGTCCACTCGCAGCAATGACGTGTCGGTGCGGATCGGTGGAGCTGTGAAGATCGCGTCGTCGAAGGTGAAGGTCGGCGTCGCCGTGTAGAACCGCTCGCCGAGCCGTCGGGCGCGCACCTGCCAGTGCCGGTCCTTGATCGCGGTAGTTGTCTGGGGCACCAATTTGATCGTGTGCGCTGCGCTGAACCCGGTCGCCTCGTCGCGATAGGACAGTGCCACGTCGATCTGCCGTACCGTCGGATCCATTTGCCCGGTGTCCACCTCCACCTCGAGTACGCCGAGGTCGGCGTACGGGTTGATCGTCAGTGTCCGCCCGGTGTGTTCGACAGGTGGGGTGGTGAAGGCGAGGGCGTCGCCCTCGGTGCTGGCGATCCGGGAGAACTCATAGGCGAGCTCCACCGTGTAGGCCAGGGACGGACGACCGCGTCGCTTCATCGCGAAGGTCTTGTCCCCCGACGAGCCGGGCCTGAACTCCACCGACTCCTGCTCCGGCGGGACCGGGTCACCGAGAAGTCCATAGGTCAGCAACACGGTCACCGAACGCAATCCGAGCGCGCTGAACTCCTGCTCGGTCGGCCCGATCACCAGCACCTCGAGGGACTCGAAGAACGGGCTCGCCAGATCGATGTGCTGCACCCGCCCGGCCAACTCCGGCTCGCTCAGTAACGCGGCCAGGAAGGCTTGGGGGGCGTGTGTCCGCTGTTCCGGCGACCTCTCATCGAACCGGTAGACGGCGGGCGTCAACTCCTCGCGATGCTTGACCTTCAACGACAGCGAGACCGCCGCCGCGGACTGCTGGCCGGGGACTGCCAGGTAGGGAAGCTGCGGCGTGGCCGTCGGCCGGAAGAACTCCTGGACGATCCGGTCCTTGAACAGCGAGAGCGCCAGTTCCTTACTCCGGGCCGCCTCCTCGCCGACGGCCCGACTGGTCAGCTGTATTTCGATCGCCGAGGTCTCCGCCAGCTTCGACAAGGTGGCCTCGACCTCGGCCCGGAAGCACAGGTACTGCACGCCCACGGCGGCACTCAACTCGTCATAGATCCGGGACAGGTCCGCTGTGATCACGCATTGGATCGCTGGTCGCAAGCCGAGGTAGGCCAGGTCGTACACCACTCCGATCGGCGCGGCCCCGTCCTGGTGGAGCCCTTCCAGGAACACCACTCCTTCCTGGCTGAGCGCCTGCGAGATGATCGCCCGCAGATCACCTTGCAGGGACGGTGTTCCGCCGCCGACCACTTTCTCGACGAACTGCGGCGGCCCGCCGGTCAGGGTGGTGCCCGCCTCCAGGGCGATCAGTGACACCGTTCCCTTGGTGTAAGGGATCGGCGAGAGTGAGATCTGCTGCTCCGGCATACCGGTCCGTGCGGCCAGTTCGCCGATGGTGCCGCTGTGCACCGTCGGGTCGAGCGCGCAGTCCACGCCGAGGGTGAGGAAGCCCGCCCCCAACTCGTCGGGGATCGTTGTGCCGGCCAGCGGCGAGTGCTTCAGTTCGACGGAATAGCTGAGGATGTCGAACATCAACTGTCCACCGGTACGACTGATCCTCGGATTCGGCGCCGCGTAGTAGAAGGCGCCGGGTACGGCGTGGTCGGGGTAGACCAGCACCTCCCCGATGCGTACTGCGGGAGTCTCCAGACTCAGCACGGTCCCCTCCTTATCCGGCGATGGAGCGGGTGCGGAGATTCAGCACCAGCAACTCCGAGGTGGTGGCAGCCCCTGGCTGCCGGGTGACGAAGCAGCGCGTACCCGAGCGTCAGCGTCGCCTCGGCCGGGTGGCGCGGGTGGCACGGGTGGCGCCGGTGCGGGTGGTGCCCACGCCGGTATCGCCGGGATCGACGTTCACCGTGATCACGCCGCCCTCGGCGTTGCCGACGAGCAGTGTGTCCGCGTCGGACGGGATGTCCTTCCGGGGGCCGGCCTGCACGGCGGAGTTGACCATCAGCAGCTTCTCGGACACCCGGTAGCCGCGCTTGGCAGGATCCCGTAGCGGGAACGACCACTTGACCGGGTCCACGACGGTCCTGCTGAAGCTCAGCGTGGTCTTCTGCCGGTAGTCGTGTTCGTCGTCGACGTACTCCAGATCGACCAGCACGGCGGCGACTTCGGTCCAGTCCACCGAGGGCATCACGGTCAGGTTGAACAGCGTGTCGAAAGGTGTCCCGACCGACAACTGGTGCTTCCGCTGGGCCTCGTGCGAGACCTTCTCCCACGGCGTCGTGATGCGTTGGGTGGCGCCGCCATCGGTCACCACATAGGTACGGCGACAGTCGAATGGCTTGTCCCACGGCGCATAGATGACGCGCCTGTAGTCGACGCTGTCCTTCTCCTTCGTCAGTACCACGGTGTCCACCCGGTCCGGGACATTGCGGGAGTCGTCGCCGTAGGCGATCTCGACCTCGATCGAGGACAGCTTGAACGAGTCGAAGGCCTGTGGGTCCTGGGCGAAGACGGTCATCTCCATTACGCCCGGGTTCGGCACCGAGAGGGTGTAGTCGCGGACGCCGGTCTTGTGCTCGGAAACCAGTACTGCGCTGGCCACCGGGCCGGACTTGTAATGCACCTCGACTTCGACATGCCAGGTATCCGCACCCACCGCGGCCAGTCTGGTCTTGAAATTCTTGGGCGCCGTGTCGTCCGCGGTGAAGATCAGGCTCTCCTGCTTCTCCACCTTCTCGCCGTCCTTGGTGGTGCCCAGGTAGCTGAACCGGCCCTCCACGCTGTGCACGATGTCGCCGTACTTGGTGAAGTCGAGGTTGGTGTCGACTTTGACGTCGAGGTTGTTGAAGTACCAAGCGGCGGAGCCGAGGTCGATGTCCATGACCAGCGCGTCGATCTCGCCACCGAGGAACCCGTGGGTCAGCTGCGCGCTCGGGTTGTACGCGCGCTGGATCACGCTGCGCTGCACCAGGTCGAGGTTGAACGACTGGTGGTTGTCTTCGTGGATGTGCGTCATCCACGCGCTCTTGCGGTCATCCTCGCTGCGGATCGTGCCGCCCTTGAGGAAGTGCTCGTTGACCCAGTCGTCCAGCTTGCTGAAGGCGAAAGTTCGCAGCGCTTCCAGGTCGTCGTCCTTCACGCCCGAGCTGCCCACGTCGACGGTCAGCTCGATCAGGCCCATCGACTCCATGGTCTCGCTCACGCTGGAGCGGTGCCGGACGTCGCTCTCGTCGGTGACATCCTCGCCCGAGTACCCGATGATCACCTCGTGGATGTCCTTGGAGTCGGCGTGGGCATGCACGTGCACCGCCGGCAGCCGCAGATCGAACATCAGCTCGTACTCGATCGCGGCGACGCCGGCGCCCTTCTTCAGCGCCCGGTACAGCAACTCGGCGCCCACCGTCTTCAGCTCCACCGCGAACGACGCGGTGTTGTCGCCGAACAGCGTCGGCTTGCCGGCCTGGATCTCCGACACGACCTTGTCGTCCTTCATCATCAGCAGCCGGACCTCGCCGGACAGGAAGTCCATCGCGGTCAGGTTCGGCGGCGGCAGGTTCAGCACCTTCGGATTCTCCGCGCGCAACCGCGAGGCCAGCATCGGCAGCACGGAGTCCGTCAGGAACTTGCCGTCCTCGGTCAGCTCGGTGCTGAAAACGAGATAACCGCCGCCTAACTCAGCCGTGGCCTGGCGTTCCAGCGGCAGCGTGTACTTCAAGAAGGTGAACATCGGCCTGCCGCCTGCGTCCTTCTTGATCCGCAGGGTTCGCGGCAGGTAATAGAAGGTGGTGAGGTCGGCGTCGTCGCGGAAGATCGTCAGTCCGTCGACAGTGGCGAAGATCGGTATCGACTGCATACTTGCTCCAGGTCGGCTCAAGCGATCGCGGGTGGCGTGACCTTCTGATATGCCATCGGGATGAAGGTGTGGACCGGGCCGAGGTCCGGCGGGTTCGCGCCGACGCGGATGACCACATCGGTGCGAGCGATGTCGAGACTGATCGTGCAGCCGTCGTTGCCGGGTTTGTTCGGGTCGTAGACGGCGAGCGAGAGCGCGGTTCCGTCGACGCAGTAGCCCCAGACCAGCACCTGGCGGTTGTGCCGCAGATCGCCGGGATCGAGGCTGTCCTTCACCTTCAGCAGGCAGATCGGCGTCGGTACCCCGGCGTCAATCCAGCGTTTGATCTGCGGCCAGGCCTCCCAGATCATCAGCGCCGAGCGGCCGTCCATCACCCCGACGGGCTCGAGCACGCCCTGGTCGGTATTCCGATGGGTCGGTGCCATGATGCCGAACAATCGCCGCGGGAACGCCGGGACGTCGAAACTGTCGATCGACCGTCTGACCAGGTAGTCGAAGAGCGGGTGGCCCTCACCCGCCGGCGCGAGGGCCTGCTGCGGGATGGTCATCCCGGACAGGTAGTAGTCCAGCGAGGCGAACGCCATCCCACCGCACAACCCGTTGTGGGCATCGCCGACGCCGAGCGTCGTGATGCCCAGGTCGATCGTTCGCGCCGCGGTACCGACCTGCCGGAAGTGGTCGAACTTGAACCCGTGGATGCTCGGCCGGAACGTGGTCGAGTGCCAGCCGGGCCGCTCCAGGCCGTACTCCACGCGAGTGTTCTCGCCGGTGCCGCCCTCGGAGGTCATCACCCCGTCCGACTCCGACTCCCACCAGGCCGTTTCGCCGGTGGCAATGGTGAACGG
>JAWWOY010000701.1:0-8739 GCA_033851195.1 Kribbellaceae bacterium
AGCTCCGCCATCGCCCGCATGTACTCGCGCTCGGCCGGGGTGGCCCGCTCGTACCGTGAACCGAAGAAGCCGACCGTGAGTTCGGCCGAGGCCTCGGGTGCGGCGACGGCTACATCCTTGATGGTGATCGGACTCGCCGGGGCGTGGTCCCAGGTGGCGTGCGCGAACGCCTGAACGAAATACGGGTATCCGTCGGTCTGGGCGTAGAGCTCGTCCAGCGCCTCTTCGTCGTACGCGACGTCCTCGCTCTCCGCGGGCACCATCAGCGCCCGGTCGCAAGCCTCGCGCGCCAACCGGTCGACGCGGATGTAGCGGAACAGACGCTCCGAGTACGACTTGCTCGCCGACAGTACGGCGGGGAGGTGCGGCAGCCCGGCGCCGACGACAACCAGCGGCGCGCTTTGCTGACTGATCTCGTGGCACGCGGCGCAGAGCGCGGACAGGTCGTCCGCACTGATGTCCTGCATCTCGTCGATGAACACCCCGACGCCGACGGACAGGTCGTTCGCCAGGTCGGCCGCGTCGGCGAACAGCTCGATCAGGTCCATCTCGAGGTCGCCCGAGTCGGCCCGTCCTTTGGCCGCGACCACATCCACCGGTGGGTGCCAGCGGATTCCCTTGCGGTCGTTCTGCGCGGTCCGGAGCGCGAATGCCTTCAGCACCGCACTGAACTGCTCCACCCGCTCCTCGTCGCGGTGCCGGTGGCCGAGCTCGCGCATCGCGGTGTGCATCGCCTGCGCGATCGGCAGCCGGATGCTCTGATCCGGCCGCGCCTCGATCTTGCCGGTACCCCAGGCTCGCTTGATCGCCTGACTTCTGAGTGTGTTCAGCAGCACGGTCTTGCCCACGCCGCGCAGCCCGGACAACACCAGGCTCCGCTCGGGCCGGCCCGCGGCGGTGCGCTCGAGCACCACTTCGAACTGGCGGACCTCGATGTCGCGACCGGCCAGCTCAGGCGGACGCTGACCGGCGCCGGGCGCATAGGGATTCCGGATCGGATCCATGCATCGCACTCTATGAGCCTGTCTAGCGTTTTCCTTAGATTTCGCTAGCCAACCCGATCGCGTGTCGCTTCCACGTCAATCTAGCGATTTCCCTAGATTCCCCTAGACCCCGGTATCGGCCGGTAGTCGACGCCCTATCCCGGACGCCCATGCACGCATAACCCCGGGTCCAGAGGCCGGAAAGGGTTTGCCGAGGGGGTTGTGCATGCGTGGGCGTTCGGGTTCGGCGGCGAGGTCGGCGTACGGGCTGGCGAACGTCAGGGTGTAGTTGCAGCGTTGGGGCACCGCCGCACACTAGGGTCGGCGCATGAGTGGGGTCGGTGAACTGCGGGTGTGGACTGTGCAGGCCGCGGCGCAGTACGAGCGGACGCACCAGCAGTACGTCGGTGGGGCCCGGAAGCTGGAAGCGCTGATCAACGAGCTGATCGGCGAGGAAGAGGGCATCAACTACCTGAGCGCGACCGCGCGGGCCAAGGACCCGGAGTCGTTCCTCGCGAAGGCGTCGAAGCCGCACCCCGACTATCCCGGCAAGCCCAAGTACGACGATCCGCTGAACCAGATCACCGACCTGGTCGCGGCCCGGATCATCACCTTCCTGGTGGAGGCGGTCGACCGCGTCTGCGAGGTGATCGAGTCCGAGTTCGAGATCGTCGAGCACACCGACATGGGCGCCCACACCCGGGCCCAGGGCGCTTTCGGCTATGCCAGCAAGCACTACCTGGTCCGCCTCAACACGCACCGCCGGGAACTGTCGGAGTACGCGGTGCTGAAGAACCTGACGATGGAGATCCAGGTCCGTACCGCGGTGCAGCACGCCTGGGCCGAGTTCGAGCACGACATCCGGTACAAGCTGGACATCCCGCCGAATCGCAAGCCCGAGTTCGACCGGCGGTTCCTGCTGGCGGCGGCGCTGATGGAACTGGCGGACAACGAGTTCGCCGAGATCGACAAGCTCTACCGCGAACTGGCCGCGACCGAGCAGGACGCGGCACCGATGGACCTGGCCACCGGGACGCTGACGACCTACCTGACCAGGCGATACCCGGACGCACCGCACGCGAAGATGAACCACTACACCTGGATCCTCGAGATTCTCGCCCAACTTGGAGTCACCACCGAGGAGCAGTTGACCGAACAGCTGGCCGGGATCGACAGTGCCGCGGTACAGGCCGCGATGACCCATCGCTTCCCGGCCGGGACCGTACGACGCCTTGACGACGATCTGCTGGCGGCCAAGGGATCGGCGTACGTGGAACTGTTCCCGGAAGAGGAGCGGCGGCAGAAGATCCTTCGTGGCCGGCTGAAGGCGCTGGTCCGCGCGGGGTTGGTGTCTACTCGGGGGCGCGGCGGGTGAGGAGCGCTGCCCCGAGTGGCGTCAACACGTGCAGGATCTCTTGGCCCTGCGGGTGGCTGGCAATCAACCCGCTGTCGCGGAGTACGTCGAGATGACGGTTCGTCGCCGGCACGCTGATCCCCACTTGCTGCGCGATCTCCTGAACGGTGCGGCCGGCATTCACCGTCTGCAGGATCGCTGTCCTGGTAGCGCCGATCAACGCGGCCGGCGACTCCTCAGGGACCTCCGGTTGCTCTGAGAGTTCGTGCAGCAGCGGATAGATCAGCACCGGCGGCAGTTCATCATCGGCGAGGGCCACCGGGTACTGCCAGCAGAAGTACGACGGCGTCAGCAGCAGACCTCGTCCATCGAGATGAATGGTCTTGGTCAGCGGATAGTTCACCTCCAGTACGGGTGAACGCCAGCGCATCATCGGCCAGTAGCTGGCGAGCAGCCGGTCTACCCCGCCACGCTGCAGGGCCCGGGTCCGCATTGCCCGATCCCCTTCGAGTGCGGCGTCGATGGTGTCGCAGTACGGCTCGATCACTTTCTGGTGATAGGTGCGGAGGGCAGCACCGAGATCGGCGCGCAGATCATCATCGGCCAGCCGGGGCGCCCAGTCGGGTGCATGATGCACCTGCGCCAGCGTCTGCAGTTCGCTGGTGACGCGTTCTGGCGGCGTACCGAGGATGGCATCGATCCCGGCCTCCAGCCCATCGATCGCCGCCGCAGGTGTCAGGAAGTCGGGAAAATACGCCGCCCGCGGGAACAGCGGCAGCAAGAAGGAACTCACCATCTGCTGGAACGGCTGGTCCGCCAGCGCGTCCCGGGTCGACCGGTGCCACCGGGCGTACGCCCATCGACCTCGGCTGGTCTGCAGCCGGTCGAGACTGTTGGTGATCTCCCAGAGCGGATCCGGCGCCGCGGCGACCCGGACGAGCGAGAGGTCGCGCTCAGTGAAGATCACCCGCAGCATCTACTCATCCGTCCCCAGACCGGTGGGATCATCGCGTTCGACCCGGATCGAAGTCCCAGGCCTTGAACTCGTCGGCAACCTTGTCGGCGGTGCCGCGGGCCCAGCGGCTGGTGGTCAGGAGGCCGAGCACGAGCACCAACATGCCGCAGCCCGCGATGATCAACCAGCCGACCCGGGCCCCCTGGACGAAACCTGTCTCCAGTGGCCCGGTCAGCTGGGCGTTGAGCACGGTCCCGACGATCGCGACCCCCAACGAGGCGCCGACCTGGCGACTGGTCGAGGCGATCGCCGCTGCGACTCCCGCCTGGGACCGGGGCATGCCCGAGACGGCTGCATTGGTGATCGGCGCGTTCAGCATCCCGAAGCCCACGCCGAAGATCAGATAGCCGGCCAGCAGTACCGGCGTCGTCGTACGGTCGGTCAGGCGGGACAGAAGCAGGCCGCTGACAGCGAGCATGCTGCCGGCGACCGCCAGCGGCAGCCGAGGACCGCGGTTGCCGACGATCCAGCCCGAAAGCGGGGCGAACACGACCGTCATCGCCGCCATCGGCAGCGTCAGCAGGCCCGCGTGCAGGGCCGAGAAGCCGCGAACCTCTTGCAGATACAGGGAATTCAGGAACAAGAAGCCGGCCAGCGCCACGAACCCTGAGACGGCGATCAGGGTCGCGCCCGAGAACGGCGCACTCTGGAAGAACCGCAGATCCAGCAACGGCTCCGACCGGCGCCGCTCGTACAGCACCAGTCCGACCAGAGCCAGTACGACGATGACGAAACAGCCGAGGATCAGCGGCGAACCCCAGCCGGCGCCACCTCCCTCGATGATCCCGTAGGTGAGTCCGACCAGCAGCACCATCACCAGCAACTGTCCGACCGGGTCGATCCGGCGCGGCCGGGCCGCCCGCGACTCCGGCACGAAGAGTGCCGTCAGGACCAGCGCGGCGACGGCGACCGGCACGTTGATCCAGAAGATGTAGCGCCAGCCCGCCGAGTCGACCAGCGCACCCCCGACGACCGGGCCGACCGACATGCTCAGCCCCACCACGCCACCCCAGACCCCGATCGCCCGGGCCCGTTCCTTCGGCTCGGTGAAGGTGTTGGTGATGATCGACATCGCCACCGGGTTGAGCATCGAGCCGCCGACCGCCTGCAGCATCCGGAACACGATCAACAGTTCGACCGTTGGGGCGAATCCGCAGAGCAGCGAGCCGAGGCCGAACAGCACCAGCCCGACCTGGAAAGTCCGCCGCCGGCCGATCCGGTCCGCGGTGGAGCCGGACACCATCAGCAGGCTGGCCAGCACCAGGGTGTAGGCGTCGATGGTCCACTGCAGCATGGAGACAGAGGCGTCCAGGTCCTGCCGGATGGACGGTAGGGCCAGGTTCACGATGGTGGAGTCGAGCCCGACCATGAAGAGGCTCAGGCAACAGATACCCAGCACCAGTAACCGGCGCCGCCGGCTGAGCTCGGTCACCTGGAAATTCTATAACCGGGGTCGGAACCCAGCAGGTGAAATTCGGTTGACGGGCCCCTCCCAGGGCCGCCTACGCTTCGTCCATGGCCTGATGCCCGGCGCCCGTCCGGCGCCCCGGAAAGCTCCTCTACCTCACTCCTCCATGCCTTCTTTGGGACGTCATGTCGCTGCGCGAAATTCCCTTTGCCGACCCTGGAGTGCCTGACACCCGGTCCGGTCTCCGACTCATCGTCTGGCTCGAGCACCAGCAACTGCGCGGCCAACTCACCGCGCTTGGCTTCGGGCTGCTCTACTTCGGCGGTATCGCTGCCGCTCCGGTCGCCGTCGGCATTGCCGTCCAGGCCGTCATCGACCGGTCCTGGCCCAGGCTGCTGCTGGCCGGCGGGCTGCTGCTCGCGATGGGCGCGACCAAGGCCGCCGCCGACTCGTTCTTCCACCGTGCCGTGGTGACCAACTGGATCAGTACCGCGTCCCGGATCCAGCAGCAACTGTCCCGCAAGGCCGCCGAGCTGGGCTCGATGCTGACCCGGCAGATCGCCGCAGGTGAAGTCGTCGCGGTGAGTAGCGGGGATGTCGAGAAGATCGGCTGGTTCGTCGAGGTCCTCGGCCGTTTCAGCGCGGCTCTGCTGACCTGCTTCGGCGTGGTGATCGGGCTGCTCTTCTACGAGCCGCAACTGGGCCTCGCCGTGGCGATCGCCGTACCGGTGCTGGCGTTCTCGATCGTGCCCCTGATGGGTCCGGCCGAGCGCCGCGCGGACGCACAGCGGGCCAAGGGCGGCCGGGCTACCGAGCTGGCGGCCGACACCGTCGCGGGCCTTCGGGTGCTGCGCGGCATCGGTGGCGAGCAACTGTTCCTGGATCGCTACCGGGCCGCCTCGCAGGAGCTTCGGGGCGCTGCCGTGCGGTCCGCGCGGATGTGGTCGCTGATCTCCGCTCTGCAGGTGCTGCTGTTCGGGTTGTTCCTGGTCTTCATCGTCTGGTTCGGGATCCGGCTGGTGCTGTCCGGCCGCATCACCGTGGGCGAGCTCGTGACGACGTACGGTTTCATCACCTTCATGCTGGTGCCGCTGCAGGTCTTCGAGGAGACGGCCAGCGCATTCATCTTCTCGAAGGTGTCGGCGCGACGGGCGGCTCGCGTGCTCTCGCTGAAGCGGACCGATGAGTCGATGGGCAACGCCGCTGCGCAGACGCCCGAGGGTGACCTGCTGGACCCGGTGTCAGGCCTGCTGGTCCCGGCCGGAACCTTCACGGCCGTGGTGTGCGGCGATCCGGATGCAGGTGGGCTGCTGGCGGACCGGCTTGGCGGTCACAGCCCCGAGGCAGAGGCCGGTGTGCCGTCAGTACTACTCGACGGCGTCCCGCTGGACGATCTGCCGCTGGCCTCTGCCCGGACCGCCGTACTGGTTCAGGACAAGGATCCGGTGCTGCTCTCGGGGACGGTGCGCGAGCTGTTCGACGTACCGGCCAGCGGATCGGTGCCAGTCGAGGCGGCGCTGGAGTCCGCGCAGTGCGCCGACATCCTGGACGTGCTGCGGCAGACCCTGCCGGACGGCGTCACCGACCCGACCCAGGCCATGCTGACCGAACGCGGCCGGTCGCTGTCCGGCGGGCAGCGGCAGCGGGTGGCGCTCGCGCGCTCCCTGTACGTCGACCCGACGGTGCTGGTGCTGGACGAGCCCACGAGCGCGGTGGACGCACACACCGAGGCCAGGATCGCGGACGGCCTGCGGCTGCTGCGGTCCGGCCGGACCACGGTGGTGTTCACCTCCAGCCCGCTGATGCTCGACCGGGCGGAGCAGGTGGTGTTCGTGCCCGACGGACAGGTCGTCGCGGTCGGCACCCATCACGAGCTCATCCACACAGACTCCCGCTACCGCGCAGTGGTTACCCGTGAGGTCGAACCAACCCTTGAGGAGACGGCGTGAAGCGCCCTGAGTTCGACCCGGCGGCCCCACAGCTGGCGGCCCGGCTGCCGGTGGCCGGCCCAGCCACGGTCAAGGCCTACCTCCGCGAACTGTTCAGGCGGCATCGTCGCGCCTTCGGCTGGCTGACCGTAGTCAACGCAGTGGCGGCGGTCAGCGGCATGGTCGGCCCGTGGCTGCTCGGCAACGTGGTGCAGAAGCTGTCGTCAGGGCAGCGCGACGTCGGCCTGTCCTGGGTGGTCCTCGGCTTCGTTATTGCTCTCGCCGTGCAGACCGTGTTCGTCCGGCTGACCCGGCTGCGCGGTGCACTGCTCGGTGAGGAGATGCTGGCCGACCTGCGCGAGGATTTCCTGGTCCGGGCTGTCGCGCTACCGCCGGGCGTGCTGGAGCGGGCCGGGACCGGTGACCTGCTGTCCCGGATCACCACCGACGTGGACCGACTGTCGCACGCCATGCGGGACGCAGTGCCGCAGTTGACCATCGCCCTACTCTGGGGGTCGTTGCTACTCGGCGCATTGGTGGTGACTGCTCCGGAGTTGGCCGTCGCCGTGGTTATCGCGGCGCCGATCCTGATCATCGGTGGCCGCTGGTACTTCCGCCGGGCGCCATCGGCCTACCGGTCGGAGGCAGCCGGCTATGCGGCTGTCGCCTCGGCTCTGGCGGAGACAGTCGACGCCGGCCGCACGGTGGAGACGCACCGGCTGGGCGAGCGCCGGATCAAGCTCGGCGACGGCCGGATCGGCCAGTGGGTGGCCTGGGAGCGCTACACGCTCTCGCTGCGGATGGTGCTCTTCCCTGTCATCAACATGACCCATACGGTCGCACTGGCTGCCGTACTGGTGATCGGCGGTGGTCTCGCCATCGAGGGCTGGCTGACCGTGGGGGCCTTGACCACTGGCGCTCTCTACGTGCAGATGCTGGTCGAGCCGGTCAACATGATGATCCGCTGGTACGACGAGTTGCAGGTGGCGCAGGTCTCGCTCGCCCGGCTGGTCGGCGTACGGGAGGTTGAGAAGGCCGCGACGGGTGATGAGGTCGAGCCAGACGGGCGCACGGTGCTGGCGGACGAGGTGCGGTTCGGCTATCTAGAGGGCCGGGATGTGCTGCACGGTGTCACCTTGACTGTGCAGCCAGGAGCACGCGTCGCGCTGGTCGGGCCGTCCGGAGCAGGCAAGTCGACGCTCGGCCGGCTACTGGCGGGCATCTACTCGCCGCGGCTGGGCGACATCACCCTGGGCGGCGCAGCGCTCGACAAGATGTCCGCCGAGCGTGTGCGGACCCATGTGGCGCTGGTGAACCAGGAGCATCACGTGTTCGTCGGGAGCGTGCGCGACAACCTACGGCTGGCTCGACCTGCCGCTGCTGACGCAGAGCTCTGGGCAGCGCTGCGGTCGGTCGATGCTCACGCCTGGGTGGCCGGATTCGAGCAGGGGCTCGACACCGAGGTCGGCTCAGGTGGTGTCTCCCTGGCACCTGCGCAGGCGCAGCAGATCGCCCTCGCCCGGCTGGTACTGGCTGACCCGCACACGCTGGTTCTGGACGAGGCAACCTCGCTGATGGACCCGCGGGCGGCCCGCAACCTCGAGCGGTCGCTGGCCGGCGTACTGGAGGGGCGCACGGTGGTCGCGATCGCCCACCGGCTGCACACCGCCCACGACGCCGACGTGATCGCGGTGGTCGAGGACGGCCGGATCGTCGAGCTGGGCGGGCACGACGAGCTGGTCGATGCCGAAGGCCCGTATGCCGCGCTCTGGCACTCCTGGCACGGTGATCGATGACCACGAGGTGGGTAGGGTCTGAGCCATGCTGACGACGCTGCTGTCCCTGCCCACCGTCATCGCGTTCGACGTCGACACAGACGGCCGCCTGCTGGTCGGGTACGACGGCAGCGGCACGAGGCAGATCCACGAGGTGGCACCGGACGGGTCCTGGCGGGCCCTGACGGCACTGTCGGACACGGTCCGCAAGGCCCGGTTCGTGCCGGACAGCGGCAAGGTGGTGGTCGAGTACGACACCGGCGGGAACGAACGCGG
>JAWWOY010000750.1:0-4063 GCA_033851195.1 Kribbellaceae bacterium
TCGACACCCGCGGCGGGGTCGACGTGCTGCACGACGTGTCGTTCACGGCCGAGGCGGGCCAGATGGTCGCGCTGGTCGGCTCCTCGGGAGCTGGTAAGTCGACCATCGCGCAGCTCATCCCCCGCCTCTACGACGTGGACGCGGGTGCGGTCCGGCTGGCCGGGGTGGACGTGCGGGACCTGTCTGCCGAGGCCCTGCGGGACACGCTCGGCATGGTGACGCAGGACGGGCACCTCTTCCACGACTCCATCCGGGAGAATCTGCTGCTGGCCCGGCCGGAGGCCACCGAGGAGGAGCTGTGGGACGCACTCTCCCGGGCCCGGCTCGGCGAGCTGATCCGGTCGCTGCCGGACCAGCTCGAGACCGTGGTCGGTGAGCGTGGGTATCGCCTGTCCGGTGGTGAGCGGCAGCGGCTGACCATCGCCCGGATGCTGCTGGCGCATCCGCGGGTCGTCATCCTCGACGAGGCGACGGCGTCGCTGGATTCGACCTCCGAGGCCGCTGTGCAGGCCGCTCTCGGAGAGGCACTGGCGGGGCGGACCGCAGTCGTGATCGCGCACCGGCTGTCCACCATCAGGGCGGCCGACCTGATCCTGGTGATCGAGGCCGGTGCGGTGCTCGAGCGAGGCACCCACGCCGAACTGCTGGCCGCCGGCGGCCGGTACGAGGAGCTCTACCGGACCCAGTTCGACCAGCCCGGCGCGACCGAGATCGTGCCGGAGGACGTCACGGTCTGACGAATCGGCATACGTCGGGCGGCATCCCGCAGATCGGGCAACGTAGGGACCAGCGAGCGGCCTGATCGGCCGCCAGGACGGGATGGTGACGGAGTTGCAGACGGGCACGTTGGCTAGCTGTGCGGTGGTGTTCCGGCCGGCTGATCCACCGAGGGAGAGCAGGGTCGCCTTCTGGCATCCGGCCGGGGGTGAACTCCCGGTGGGTCTCGGTGAACCGGGCGAGCTGGCGCTGGTGGTCGGTGACGAGTCCGGCGTCAGGTCTCGGCAGGTGTCGGTGGTGGAACTGCCGATCGGCGAGGCTGTGCCGGTCCTCGGCCGGGCCCGCTCCGATCGGCAGGCGCACCCCGCTGCGGCTTTCTGGGGTGCCGCGGCGCTGGTCGGACTCCAACTCGTCGCCCGTGGACGGCTGCTCCCGGGCATCTCCCCCGAGGGGTACGACGCCTGGCGGGTCGGCCCACTGGATGCCGCCGATGTCGACCGCGTACTCAAGCTGGCCGAGGCGATGCCACCTGAGGCCAGGGCTCTTCCGCTCGCCGGTTCTGAGTTGCGGCTGCCGCCGGCCGAGGATCTGGTGCGGTCCTTCCTGGATGCGGTGGCCGACGGAATGCCTCGCTCCCCCGCGGCCGCCAAGGCACACGGCACGCCGCTGTTTGCCGCGGCCGCGAGATACGAGGCGCCGCGGCTGCGTTCATGGGCCGACGAAGTCTCTGCAGGACTCGACACCGGCGTCAGGATCTCCCTGCGGATCGACCTGCCCGAGTCGCTCGCCTTCGGCGCCGTGGTGCAGTTGCACAGCCTCAGTGATCCGACCCTGGTCCGGGATGCGGCTGACGTCTGGGCGCAGGACGTCAGCGGTTTCGGGCCCAGGGCAAGGATCGACGCCACCCTGGCGATCCGCCGGGCCGCCCGGGTCTGGTCGCCCCTGAACCGGCTGCTGGACGCCGCCGTACCGGATGGGATGGAGCTGTCCGACGAGGAGGTCGGCGACCTACTGGCCAATGGGGCACAGCGGTTGTCCGCCGCCGGGGTGGAGCTGCATTGGCCGCGCAGCCTCGGTCGTGCCCTGACCGCCCGGGCGGCGATCACCTCGTCGGACTCGCCGCCTTCCGATCTACCCGGCTTCTTCAGCGGCGGGGCGACGTTTGACTTCAGCTGGCAGTTGGCGCTCGGGGACGACCCGTTGACCGAGGCCGAGATGGACAAGCTGGCCGAGGCGACCAGGCCGGTGGTCCGGTTGCGGGACCAGTGGATGCTGATCAACCCCGAGCTGGCTCGCAAGGCCCGCGAGCGGGTGCTCAAGCCGGTGACCGCGATCGACGCGCTAGGTGCCGCACTTACGGGAACCACCGAGGTCGACGGCCAGCAGGTACCGGTCACGGCGGCTCGATGGCTGGACGAGCTGCGGGCCCGGATCGCTGATCCTGACCGTTCCGACGAATCTGTCGAGGCTCCGGCGGACTTGAAGGCGACGCTGCGCGATTATCAGTTGCGAGGGCTCCAATGGCTGGTGCGGATGACCTCGCTAGGGCTTGGTGGTTGCCTCGCCGATGACATGGGTCTTGGCAAGACCATCACTCTGATCGCGCTGCACCTGCACCGGCAGCTCTGCTCCGATACCGCGGGCCCGACCCTGGTGGTCTGCCCTGCCTCGCTGCTGGGCAACTGGGAGCGAGAGGTGCAACGGTTCGCGCCTGGCACACCGGTCCGACGATTCCACGGCACCGGGCGCTCACTCGAGGGAGCTGACGCCGGCTTCGTGCTCACGACGTACGGGACGTTGCGGCGCGACGCCGCCCGGCTGGCCGCGCATCGATGGGCGCTCCTGGTCGCGGACGAGGCACAACACGTCAAGAACCCGACGTCCGGTACGGCCAAGGCGCTCCGCACTGTGCCGGCACTGGCCCGGGTCGCACTGACCGGGACGCCGGTCGAGAACAACCTGTCCGAGCTGTGGGCGATCCTCGACTGGACCACGCCGGGTCTGCTCGGGCGGCTCGGGAGTTTCCGCAGCAGGTGGGCAACCCCGATCGAGGCCGACAAGGATGCTGCCGTCGCCGAGCGGCTTGCGCGGCTGGTCCGGCCGTTCCTGTTGCGCCGGCGTAAGTCCGACCCGGGCATCGCACCCGAACTCCCACCCAAGACCGAGACCGATCAGCCGGTGGCCCTCACCCGGGAGCAGGCGGTGCTCTACGAAGCGACCGTGCGCGAACTCCTTGACGAGGTGCGCGCCAGCGACCGGATGGCGCGCCGCGGCCTGATCGTGAAGCTGCTCACCGGGCTGAAGCAGATCTGCAACCACCCGGTGCAGTATTTGAAGGAGCCGGCGGGTGCCCGTCTCGGCGGTCGTTCCGGCAAGCTCGAACTGCTCGACGAGCTGCTCAGCACCATCGTGGCCGAGGACGGCGCCGTCCTCGTCTTCACCCAGTACGTCGCGATGGCCCGGTTGCTCGAGCGACACCTGACTGACCGCGGCATAGCGAGTCAGCTGCTGCACGGTGGGACCCCGGTACGCCGCCGCGAGGAGATGGTCGAGCGCTTCCAGGCAGGCGAGGTCCCGGTCTTCCTGCTGTCGCTCAAGGCAGCGGGCACCGGACTGAACCTGACCCGCGCGGATCACGTCGTGCACTATGACCGCTGGTGGAACCCGGCCGTCGAGGATCAGGCCACCGACCGGGCCTACCGGATCGGTCAGACCCGGCCGGTGCAGGTTCACCGACTCATTGCCGAAGGCACCATCGAGGACCGGATCGCCGCGATGCTCAGTGCCAAGCGCGAGCTCGCCGATGCGGTGCTGACAGCCGGGGAGGCTGCGCTGACCGAGTTGTCCGATACCGAACTGGCCGATCTCGTCGAGCTGCGAGGTGCGCGGTGACCCGGGACGCAGTGCGTGGTTTCCTACCCTTCCCGGCCCAGCCCGGCCGCCGCAGTACGCGCGGCAAGTCCTGGTGGGGTCGTGCCTGGGTGCAGGCGTTGGAGGACACCTCGCTCGATTCGGACCAGCTGCGCAAAGGCTGGCGGTACGCCAACTCCGGCCAGGTGGGGACCATCACCGTCAGCTCGGGCCGGATCGCCGCAGTGGTGCATGGGCCGGAGGACAGCTACGAATCCGCCGTGCTGGTTGATCGCCTGAGCGACGACGAGTGGCGGCGGTTCCTCGATCAGGCCGGAGCGAGATCCGGACATATCGCGGCCTTGCTGGACGGCGAGATGCCGCATGCCCTGGTGGATGCGGCCGCGGATGCCGGCGTTCCGCTGCTGCCTGGCATCGGGGATCTGGATCCGTCGTGCACCTGCGACGGGTGGGAGCTGCCCTGCCAGCACGCGGC
>JAWWOY010000772.1:0-3088 GCA_033851195.1 Kribbellaceae bacterium
GCCGCTCCGCAGGCGCTGCTGTCCCGCTTCTTCGCCACACGAGCGCTGGTGACACTCGGCACTGCCAGCTACGCCGTGTACCTGACGCACCGGCCGTTGTTGCCCTATCTCGGTACCGACCCGGGCAGTGTCGTGTCGCCTGGTGGCGTCGCGGCGTACCTGGCGGTGTTGGTGGTCATCGGGCTGTGCCTGCTGATCGGCGAGGGCGCGCACCGCCTCGTGGAGGTGCCATCGCGCCAGGCTCTGCTCCGGCTGATCCGTCGGCCTCGGGCGAAGGCGCGAGATACGCGGCACGTGGTTTCGGCGGGGGTCTCGTCGTGACGGCTCCGCAGGGATTGACCTCGGCCGTCCAAGGCGCCGAGCTGTCGCATCCGCGTCCCGAGATCCTGGCGCTCACCGGATTGCGCGGACTGGCCGCGGTCGCCGTCGTACTGCACCAGATCGGTGCGCCCAAGGCCGCGCCGGCCACCCTGCATCACCTCATTGCGGCCGGTGGACTCGGCGTCCCACTGTTCTATCTCCTGTCCGGCTTCGTGTTGGCCTACAACTACCCCTCGCTGAGTCCGCGGTCGGGCCGTCGCGCACTGGGCCGCTACACGATGGCCAGGGTCGCGCGGATCGCCCCGCTGACTCTCGCCATCGGGGCCGCAGTACTGGTGCTTGGTGCGGTGAACGGCAGCGACTGGGCCCGCGCCGTTTTCGGCGACCCTGCCTGGTTCATCGCTGTCGCGATCTTCATGTACGCGGTGTTCCCCGTGCTTGTGCCAGTGGTTGCTGCTGCCTCGTGGCGCGGCGTTCGTGGCCTGCTTGTGGTGCTGGTTGTCGCCTTCTGCGTGCAACTCGTCGTACTGGCTGTGCGGTTGGACACTGGCTCGGACACCCTGCTTTACCGCAACCCGCTGGTCTGGATCCCTGACCTAGTGATCGGCATGGCCCTGGCCTTCCTGGTTACCAGTGGCCTGCGGGTGAGCTCCCGTACGGCGTACCTGGTGCAGGCGGCTGCTGTGCTCTATGCCGTGGCCATAGCCGCAAAGGGATTCGGTACGGCGGTGCAGTACAGCGCTGTCTGGGCCGTACCGCTCGGGCTGGTGCTGCTGACACTCGCAGCGGCTCCTAGCTCTAAGACCGCGCAAGCGCTGGCCAGCCAGGCCGCTGTGCATCTAGGGGTGATCGGGCTGGCCGCCTTCCTCATCCAGCGCATCCTGCTGCACGGGCTCGGGCCAGTTACCTCCAGCAACGTCCCGAAAGCCCTGCTCGTCTGCTGCTGGTTCGGCCTGGTCCTGCTGCTCGCCGAAGGCGCCCACCGGTACGTCGGACAGCCCGGGCGCCGCTGGGTGCTGGGCCTGGCCCGTCGGCTGGATCGCCGTACCGGCTCGTCTGTCCCAGCAGACTCTGCTGTCCTCGCAGAGAGGTGAGGGCGCGGAATCTCCGGATTTAGTTGGCATTTCGACGGCTGGGGATCCGCTCGCTGGCGTCGTAGTCCTGCCGGGCCCGCTCCACACTGCCCAGGTTGACGGACCAGTCGGCGAGCGCTGCGAACAGCGGCGCCAGGCTGCGTCCCAGTTCGCTGATCTCATACTCCACCCGTGGCGGAACTTCGGGGTGGTAGGTGCGTACGACGAGTCCGTCGCGTTCCAGTTGCCGTAGCCGTTCGGTCAGCACCTTGGGCGTGATGGTGGCGATCCGCCGTTCCAGCTCCACGAACCGATGCAGCCCGTATTCATTGAGCGCCCACAGAATCGGAGTGGTCCAGCGGCTGAAGACAATGTCGACCACCGGGGCGATCGGGCACGCCTGTTCCGGGGCGACGTCGGTGCGAGACGCTGGAACCGTGTTGTTGGTCACAGTGGACCCTTCTCTCCATTACTTTCCTCTAGGTACCTACTATCACGGCGTTGCTAGCTTCCGTCGAACCACAAAGGAATCGACGACTAGGAGCAGACATGATTGTCGTGACCGGAGCCACAGGCAACGTCGGAGGGCCGCTCATGCGGGCGCTTACCGCCGCCGGCGAACAGGTGACGGCGGTGTCCCGCCGGATCTCAGCACAGGACGTGCCGAGAGGGGTGCGGCACCACCAGGCGGACCTGGCCAAGCCGGAAACCCTCGCGCCTGCGCTAGACAATGCGGAAGTGCTGTTCTTGCTGACCTCCGGCGACTTCGTGGCGGCTGGCGGCATCGTCAGCGACGTCCTCGACGTCGCGCGGGCAGGCGGGATCCGCCGGGTTGTCCTGCTGTCCTCCCAGGGCGTTGCCACGGGACGCCACCCCTCGACCCTGGAGGACCCCCTCACGCAATCGGATCTGGAATGGACCCTGCTGCGGCCGGGAGGGTTCCACTCCAACACGTTGCAATGGGCCGAGATGGTCCGCATGCAACGGATGGTCGCCGCACCGTTCGGCGACGTCGAGCTGCCGAACATCGACCCGGCCGACATCGCCGAGGTCGCCGCCGTGGCATTGCGGGACCCCGGCCACGTCGGCAAGGCCTATGAGCTGACCGGGCCGGCACCGATCTCACCTCGGCAGCAGACGTCGGCGATCGCCGACGCGCTGGGCGAACCGGTCCGATTCGTCGAGCAAAGCCGTGCGGAGGCTCAGGCACAGATGCTGCAGTTCATGCCCGAGCCGGTCGTGGTGGCCACCCTTGACATCCTGGGCAACCCCAAACCCGGCGAGCAGCGGGTAAGCCACGACGTCGAGCGGATCCTCGGCCGTCCGCCACGCACCTTCGCCGAGTGGGTGACGCGCAACATCGCAGCCTTCAAATAACCCGTCCGGAGACGAACATCAGCCCGAACATGCAGAAGGGCGGCCCGGGGAACCGGACCGCCCTTCTGCATGTACTGCTTGGAGTTGCGGGCTACTGACCCGCGCGGGTCACTTGAGGGTGACGGTGGCCCCGGCGCCCTCGAGGGCCTCCTTGGCCTTCTCCGCGGCAGCCTTGTCGACCTTCTCCAGGACGGCCTTCGGCGCGGCCTCGACGAGGTCCTTGGCCTCCTTCAGGCCGAGGCTGGTGAGGCCGCGCACCTCCTTGATGACCTGGATCTTCTTGTCGCCGGCCGCCTCGAGGACGACGTCGAACTCGT
>JAWWOY010000803.1:0-2800 GCA_033851195.1 Kribbellaceae bacterium
CCTAACCCACGCGCCCCCACCCAGCCGCCGCATAACCCCGGCGCCGCCGCGCCCTACCCCCAACCGTTCATCGGTCCCGAGTTCCCCGGCGTGTCGCCATTCGTCGGCCCCAAGATGCCCCGCGGGCCGTCACTCCGGCCACCCGCCGGGCCAGGCAGTCGAGGAAATAGGTCGAGTCCCTTCGGCCAGGGCACAGCATCGCCCGGTCTCGGGAGGAATCGCCCCCAGGTTTTGGGAGGATTACACCCCCGGTTGAGCCTGTCAGACTCCCAGGTCGATACGGCGAGTGCTGGAACACCCGCTCGGCGGTGGACGACGGCCCCGAGGTCTCCTGGGCTGGGCTGACTTTCCCGTCTCGACTGGCTGTAGCAGCGCGCCTTGCCGCCCGAACACGCCGTACCCGGGCATCAAACCGGCCAGTGGTCCTTCAACCGCGCTATTCGGGTAGGGCGAAGAGGCGGTTGAGGAGGGCCGCGGCTTCTTCGATGGCGTCGCGGTCGCCGGTCAGCAGGAGGTCGAACAGCAGGCCGCGGGATGCCGCGAGGCCGAGGCGGGCATAGACCGGCGCCTCGGCCGTGTCGATCCCGGCGCGGATGCATAGTTCGATCAGAGGCGGCAGCCAGACGTTGATCAGATCGGCCTTGAGTACCTCGGTGTGCGGCAGGCCTTGCATCGCGTGGGCCGACAGCTCGAAGAACAGCGGGCCATAGATGACCGTCGCCTCGGTGGCTCGCCGCCAGAACTGCTCCACCTGCTCGGCCACCGGCAATCCGTCATCGGCCAGCAGGGTCGCGAGCACTTCGCGCTGCTGAGCCTCGACGGCCCGGACCACCTCGGCTAGCAGTCCCTCACGCGAACCGAAGTGGTAGATCAGCATCCGGTGGCTGGTACCGATCGCCGCGGCGATTGCACGGAGGCTGGCGTCGCCGATGCCATGCGCGGCGAAGTGGTCTACCGCAGCCCTGAGCAGCCGTTCGCGGCCTTCGCTCACGTGCTCTCGCTGACCCGCTTGAGGCTCTCGCCCTCCAATGCCAGGTAGCGGTTGGTCAGTTTGGCGAGCAGGGAGCCGAAGAGCCAGCCGAGCGGGCCCTGCTGGTCGATGACCGAGGTGGCGACCGTGCCGGCCGGGGTCGCGGTGACCCGGTGGCCGCCGGTGGTCCGCACGCCCGGGGCGCGCGAGACCCACTCGAAGTACTCGCCTTCGACCAGTTCCGTCACCTCCCAGATCGCGACCGGCAGCTTGGGCTGACGGATCCGGGTCCGGGCGCCGAGGTGGATCCGGCCTTCGTCAAGCCGCTCGACGGAGTCGACCGTCGGCGTCCACTCGGGCCACCGCGCCACGTCGCTGAACACCTCCCACACCCGTTCCGGCGGAGCTTGGACCGTGACTGAAGATTCGAAGCGCATGTACCAAACGGTACACGGATCTGCGGCACTCGCCAATTCGTCAGCGGAACGTGTCGGAACGGTGAACGGAGCGTAAGAGTGAGGCCAGAAGGTGGTTGGTGAGTGCTGACGGTCCGCATCCACCGGTAGGGTCTGCGCCATGGCTGAGAACCAGACCCACGACAACCTTGGTGACAACGAGCAGGACCCGGGCGCCAGCACCCAGATGTTCCGCGCCTTCGTGACCGAGGGCCAGGCCGAGACGACCGAGGAGCCGAAGATCAATGGCCGCACGCTGGCGGTCATTGGTGGGGTCGTCCTGCTGATCGCGATCATCGCCGCGCTGCGCGTCCTCTGATCCACCGCAGATGGCCGCAGTCGACGTCGACGTCCTGCGGGTTTTCGTCGACCCCGCCGGGCGCTTCGGCAACCCGCTCGCCATCATCGACGGCTCCCTCGTACCCGTCTCGAAGCGGCTCCAAGTCGCGGCCGAGCTCGGCTACAGCGAGACCGTCTTCATCGACGATCGCGATACCGGCCGGGTCCAGATCTTCACGGCCACCGCGGAGATGCGCTTCGCCGGTCACCCGACAGTCGGTATGGCGTGGTGGCTCCGAGCGCAGGGGTACGACGCCTCGGTGCTCCAGGTTCCGGCTGGAGAGGTGTCGGTGATCCGCTCTGGTGAGGTCACGTCGGTCCGGGCGCATGCCGACTGGGGCAGCACCTTCGAGTGGCACCAGCTGGAGGATCCGGCCGCGGTGCTGGCGGTCGACCCGGCGTCGTACTCGGCCGACCACGACTATGTCTGGGCCTGGAGCGACGAGGCTGCGGGCGCGGTCCGCTCGCGCATGTTCGCCCCCGCGATGGGCGTGGTCGAGGACGAAGCGACCGGGAGCGCCGCTGTGGCTCTCACCAACCAGCTCCGCCGGGACCTCCTCATCACCCAGGGCGCCGGTTCACTGCTCATCACCACTTACGAGGGTCACGGCTGGGCCACAGTCGGTGGCCGAGTCGCCCATGAGACCACCCGAACGCTGAACCTTCCGTAGTCTTTCCGCGGCTTTCCGGTTGCCGTTGACTCGCATAGTGATGTAGATGGAGAGTGAGGGTTCGCGACGTGGGAGGTCGGCATGGCTGGGATTGTCCGGGCGGCGCTGGTGCAGACGAACTGGACCGGCGACCAGGAGTCGATGACCAAGGCGCACGAGGAGTACGCGCGCCAGGCCGCTGCGGCCGGGGCCAAGGTGATCTGCTTCCAGGAGCTGTTCTACGGCCCGTATTTCTGCCAGCAGCAGGATCCCAAGTTCTACGAGTACGCCGAATCCGTGCCCGGCCCCACCGTCGAGCGGTTCAGCGCACTCGCGGCTGAGCTCGGGATGGTGATGATCCTGCCGGTGTACGAGCAGGAGCAGCC
>JAWWOY010000309.1:0-6476 GCA_033851195.1 Kribbellaceae bacterium
TCGTCTGGCCGCTGCTGGTACTGCCGGAGACCGACAAGATGTCGATCAGCATCGGCATCGCGTCGCTGTCCGCGCAGATGCCGCAGAACGTGCTGATCGCCTCACTGGTGATCGCCAGCATCCCGACCATCCTGGTCTTCTTCGTCTTCCAGCGCAGCATCATGGCGGGCCTCACCGCCGGCAGCCTCAAGGGCTGATCCCTACTCGTGCCAAGGAGCAGCAGCATGTCGGAAACGTGGTGGCGCGGAGCAGCGATCTATCAGGTGTACCTGCGAAGCTTTGCCGACGGCAACAATGACGGGATCGGTGATCTTGCCGGCCTGCGGGCGAAGCTGCCGTACCTGGCCGGGCTGGGGGTCGACGCGATCTGGCTGAACCCCTGGTATCCGTCGCCGATGGCCGACGGCGGGTACGACGTGGCCGACTACCGCGCCATCGAGCCGGCCTTCGGTGACCTGGCGCAAGCAGAGGCGTACATCGAGGAGGCCCACGCGCTGGGCATCCGGACGATCATCGACATCGTCCCGAACCATGGCTCGGACCAGCAGGCGTGGTTCCGGCAGGCGCTCGCGGCCGGGCCGGGCTCGCCCGAACGGGAGCGGTTCATCTTCAGGCCCGGGCGAGGAGACCTGCCGCCGAACGACTGGCAGTCGATCTTCAACGGGCCGGCCTGGACCCGGGTGCCGGACGGCGAGTGGTACCTGCACCTGTTCGCCCCCGAGCAGCCCGACTTCAACTGGCGGAACCCCGAGGTGGTGCAGGAGTTCCACGACATCCTGCGGTTCTGGCTCGACCGTGGCGTCGACGGGATCCGGATCGACTCCGCCGCCGTCCTGTTCAAGGACCTGGACAGCGTCGAGGAGTCCTACACCGACCACGACGACGTCCACGAGGTCTATCGCGAGTGGCGCCGGATCACCGAGGAGTACGACGCCCGGTTCCTGGTCGGCGAGATGTGGATGCCGGACCAGGAGCGGTTCGCGCTGTACCTGCGGCCCGACGAGATGCACACCGCGTTCAACTTCGACTTCCTGTCCCGCCCGTGGATCGCGGACGAGTTGCGAGCATCGATCGACCTCACCCTGGCCACGCACGTGCCGATCGGCGCCCCGCCGACCTGGGTGCTGTCGAACCACGACGTCACCCGGCCGGTGACCAAGTACGGCCGCGCCGACACGTCGTTCTCCCATGCAGACCGCAAGCACGGCATGGCCACCGACCCGGTGCTCGGCGAGCGTCGGGCCCGTGCCGCCGCGCTTCTGGCGATGGCGTTGCCAGGTGCTCTCTACGTCTATCAGGGCGAGGAACTCGGCCTGCCGGAGATCGAGGATCTGCCCGCTGAGTTGTTGCAGGATCCGTTGTGGGCCAGGTCGGGCGGCACCGACCGCGGCCGCGACGGTTGCCGGGTCCCGCTGCCCTGGTCGGGCGCGGAGCCGCCCTTCGGCTTCGGCACCGGTACGCCGTGGCTGCCGCAGCCGACGGACTGGAAGAACCTCACGGTCGAGGCCCAGCAGGCGGACCAGAACTCGATGCTGGCGCTCTACCGCAACGGGCTGCGGATCCGTCGTACCGAGTTGGGCGACGGCACGCTGACCTGGATCGAATCGGCACCGGGCGTGCTCGCCTTCGCTCGCGAGTCCGGCCTCACCTGCGTGGTGAACCTGAACCCCGACCCGGTGGACCTGCCGCCGTACGTCGAGCTCCTCCTCACCAGCAACCCGCTGGAGGACGGTCAACTCCCCACTGACACCACCGCCTGGCTCCGCTGAGGCTGTTGCGTCCGGAGGGTCTCGGGGCTCTCCGGACGCGATCAGCTCCCCGAGACGCGACCCCAGGCATCCCGCCGCTCCTCGACGTGAGCTGATATCAGGTCGGCGATCCGGATCGCTCGGTCGCGGAGCCGTTCGGGGATCTGCGTTTCGGCCGCCGCCTGCTGGATCGCGGTGGGAATCCGGGCACGAAGGTCCCTGGCCCGCTGGACTCCCGCGTCACGGCCCATTCCCAGCTTGGATCCGACGGCAGCCCAGTCTGCATCGGAGACCCTCGCCAGCTCCCAGGTATCGCCGATCTTCAGAGCGGACCTGAGCCGGGGGTCCTGGTCGTACGGGAGGATCGACGCGACGTCGTAGAGCGGTGCGAGTCTGATGTCGCCGGCACCGAGCAGGATCGAGAAGTTCTTCGCGTGCGCGTCGGTGGCGCCGATCGCCACGTTGTAGACGAGGTAGTCGAACATCCTCTGCTGGTTGTCCGTTCGGCTCTCGCGCTGGCTGTTCCTGGTCAGCAGCTCCGCCAGATCCCGTACTCCCGGCCCGCCGTCGGACTGGTACTTCTTGCCCGGCGGCACGGCGAGGGCCTGGCACATGTCCTCCTGGTGCAGCCGTCGCCACCGCCCGTTCGACTGGACACGGTCATAGCGATGCGAGATCAGGACCTCCAGACGATCGCCCGCCAGGAGTTCGGTACGGGCCGCTGGGAGCCCCGCCAGTTGGGCTGCGCGAAGACAGAGATGTTCGTTCAGATGATGGCCGTCGTAACCCGGCATGGACGGTTTGAGGATGTGTGTGGTCGGGGTGGAGTCGCGGGGAATTCCCCATCGGCCGTCTGCCGACCGGAAGAGTGCGACCTTGCTTTGCGCACCGGCGAGACTCCAACGGCCCACGTCCCGGCCGGGATCCCAGGTCTCGGGGTAGTGAGCGAGTTCGGTCAAGGTCGCCTCGAGCGCATCCGTTGACAGCCAGTCGATATCTGCCTGCTGGACGGCCGCATCGCTCGAAGATTCGCCCTCCGACAGGATCTGCACCGCGCCGGCCGCGTCTCGGCCCAGATGGCGCAGCAACGCGAAGGGGTTGTTCGGAGATACGCCGTACTTCCGTCCAAGGCGTAGCAGGGCCGGCTCGCTGTCCGGCAGCAGGCCGGCGATGAAGGCGTGGACGGCCTTGGGCGGAAAGGAGGTACGTGCCTTGGGCAACGACAACGACAGCGGGACGGACGTTTCCGATGTTCTGTAGGCGTCGTCATAGCCGAACGACAGCCGGCCTTGAGTGTTCTGAGCCAGCGTTCCTGCCAGAGTTCCGTCGAGGTAGACGAGCAGGCGTTCTTCAGCCATCGCCGCGGCCCTCGTCGGGCGTTTGCTCAGGCGGAACGCTGAGATCAGCGAACACGTCGTTCCAGACCTCTCTGGTGTCATCTACAGCCGGCTCGGTACGTTGCGTGGCCGTGAGCTCCACCCCGGCAGCCGCGAGGACATCAAGGACCAGTTGAGCCTCCAGTCGTGGATGCCCTTGCTCGAGACGGACGACTGAGTACCGTGCGACGCCCGCTGCCTCGGCCAGGGCGGCCTGGCTGAGGTGTCTGGCCTCACGGGCCTCTCGAATGACCGCACCGAGGTCCTGCACAGTGTGGACCCTCATCGCGCCTCCTAATGTCAGCGTACGCCGACAGTAGCAGGTGTCAGCGTACGCTGACAATCAAAAATGTCAGCGTACTTGGTCATCCGATGCTGTCGCTGAACGCGTGGTACGCGTGCGTCCATCACGCCCGGTACGAGTGCGTGGTGTTCGCTCTCAGCGGTCGTCCTCGTTAGTCAGCGGCTGGAAGCGGCGCAGGCGGAGGCTGTTCGACACCACGAAGACCGAACTGAAGGCCATTGCGGCACCCGCCAGCATCGGGTTCAGCAGTCCGGCGGCGGCCAGTGGCAGGGCCGCCACGTTGTAGGCGAACGCCCAGAACAGGTTGCCCTTGATCGTCCGCAGCGTGCTCCGCGACAACCGGATCGCATCGGCCGCGGAGCGCAGGTCGCCGCGGACCAAGGTGAGATCACTCGCCTCGATCGCCACGTCTGTCCCGGTACCCATGCTCAGCCCCAGGTCAGCTTGGGCAAGAGCGGCCGCGTCGTTCACGCCGTCGCCGACCATGGCGACCACGCGGCCCTCGGCTTGCAACCGCTTGACCACCTCGAGCTTGTCCGCGGGCAGGACCTCGGCGATGACCTCGTCGATCCCCACCGCGGCGGCGACCGACTGTGCCACGGCCTCGTTGTCGCCGGTCAGCAGCACAGGCCGGAGCCCCAGCTCACGCAACTGGCGGATCGCCTCGGCCGAGCTGGGCTTGACCGTGTCAGCAACCACCAACACTGCTCGCGCCTTGCCGTCCCAGCCAACAGCGACCGCCGTACTGCCCTTCGCCTCGGCGTGAGCCTTCGCGTCGGCGAGAGGCTCCGGCAGGTGCTGGCTCCACTCGTCCAGCAGCCGGGTCCGCCCGACTAGTACGGCATGTCCTTCGACGATGCCCTGCACACCCAGGCCCTCGAAGTTGCCGAAGTCCTCGACCACAGGCAATTTGCCCAACTCGTCAGCCGCGCCGCGAGCGACGGCTTGCGCGATCGGGTGTTCGCTGGAGTGTTCCAGTGCGCCGGCCAGCCGCAGTACTTCGGCGCGGTCCTCCCCTTCCGCCAGTAGTACGTCGACCAGCGCCATCCGGCCGGTGGTCACGGTGCCGGTCTTGTCCAGTACTACGGTGTCGACCCGGCGGGTGGACTCCAGTACCTCCGGGCCTTTGATCAGGATGCCCAACTGGGCTCCGCGCCCGGTGCCGACCATCAAAGCTGTTGGCGTGGCCAGTCCCAGTGCACAGGGGCAGGCGATGATCAGCACGGCAACGGCAGCGGTGAACGCCACCTGGGCGGATGCGCCGTTGCCAAGCCAGAACCCGAGGGTGCCCAGCGCCAGCACGATCACGATCGGAACGAACACCCCGGAGATCCGGTCGGCGAGACGCTGCACCGCGGCCTTGCCGTTCTGCGCGTCCTCCACCAGGCGGGCCATCTGAGCCAGTTGGGTATCGGAGCCGACCCGGGTGGCCCGGACGATCAGCCGGCCGCCCGCGTTGACGGTGGCGCCGACGACCGGGTCGCCCTCGCCCACCTCGACCGGAACGGACTCGCCGGTCAGCATGGACGCGTCGACCGCACTGCTGCCGGTGACGATCACACCGTCAGTGGCGATCTTCTCACCCGGGCGGACCACGAACTCGTTGCCAACAACAAGCTGGTCTGCCGGGATCCGCACCTCGGTACCATCCCGGATGACCGCGACGTCCTTCGCGCCGAGCTCGAGCAGCGCTCGCAGCGCGGCGCCGGAGCGACGTTTGGCCCGGGCCTCGAAGTACCGCCCGGCCAGGATGAACGTGGTCACGCCCGCCGCGACCTCGAGGTAGATCTCCTGGGCACCGGAACCCCGTGACGGGATCAGCGTGAACGGCATCGTCATGCCGGGCTTGCCTGCACCACCGAGGAAGAGCGCATAGAGCGACCAAGTGAAGGCGCTGATCACACCCAGCGAGATCAGGGTGTCCATCGTCGCGGCGCCGTGCCGCAGATTGGTCCAGGCGGCCTTGTGGAACGGCCAAGCAGCCCAGGTCACCACCGGCGCCGCGAGCGTCAGCGACGCCCATTGCCAGAAGTCGAACTGCAGGGCCGGGATCATTGCCAGCGCGATCACCGGTACGGCGAGGATCGCACTGGTGACGAGTCGCTCCCGCAATGGCCGCAGTTCGTCGCTCGGCTCGGCCGGGGTGTGGTCGGAAGCAGGGGGTGCCGGCAGCGCTGCGGTGTAACCGGTGGCCTCGACGGTCGCCACCAGGTCGTCGGTGTTGACACCCTCCGTGAAGGTGACCTTGGCCTTCTCGGTCGCGTAGTTGACGGTGGCGCTGACGCCGTCCATCCGGTTCAGCTTCTTCTCCACCCGCGCGGCGCAGGAGGCACAGGTCATACCACCGATGATGAGTTCGACGGACTGGCCTGGTTCGGATATTGGGCTGGCCATGAGGCCCTCCTCAGTGCTGGCTGCGGGTCAGTGCCCGTGCGGGGTCGATTCGTGGTCCGGTGCACCGGTCGGCATCGTCGCCGGTGACGCGATCGTCTGGTTGCCAGAGGCATCGACCAGGACGGTGAACTCAGCCGTGTGGACGGATCCCGCGTGCTGGAAGTCCAGGAACAAGCTGTACGTGGCAGCAGTCGGGAAGGTGGTCCCGAACCGAATCTCCGGGCCACCCTTGCTGCCCGCTTCAGCCAGTTGGGCTGGGTGGTTGTGCAGGTACGCGAGGTCGCCGCTGCGCAGCGAGACGAGGTGGCCGAAGGCGCCGAGATACGGCTGCAGGTCGGTGACAGGCTTGCCGCCGCGGCTGATGGTGAAGGTCAGTTCCGACTCCTTGCCGGCTACCGGTTTACCCGCCAGCGTCACGTCGTACCCGTCGACACTCGTCACACTCGATGCCGCAGGCAACGGTACCGGGGTATAGAGCCCGGATACGTTGACATCGGTGCCTAGTGTGAGGGTACGGCCGAGACCGGCCGGCGCGAAGTCGGTGAAGACCCGCCAAGTGCCGCCGGCCCCGAAGGTGAACGGGATGCTCCACGTGCCGGCCGCATCCCGCGTCGGGTGCACATGCCGGAACCCGGACAGATCACGCCGTACGAC
>JAWWOY010000814.1:0-3287 GCA_033851195.1 Kribbellaceae bacterium
CCCTGTCCACCCTCGCGGTGGAGGGCCGCGTCTCCGGCACGGCGGTCCTCCCACTCGGCCAGCCGGTCCGCGTCAAACTCGTGGAGGCCGACATCGCCAAACGCACCATCGCCTTCCGACTGACTACCTGAGGTAGGCTTCGACTGCTGCCGTGGTTCGTTCGACGTCGCCGGTGGCGAGCAGGTCGAGAAGCGCGCCACTGCCGGTACGCCGTGCCCGGCCGCGGGTGGTCCTGCGTTCGGCTGCGGGTTGGGCTGCGGCGAGAAGAACTTCCGCGAGATCGCGGCCAATCCGGCGGTGCGGGAGCAGACCGGAGCCCAGTTCGACCCCGCAGCGAACCCGAAAGACCCCAGGCTGGTCTATCGCGGCGGTGGTGGGCAGTTCTTCGGCCGATCGCTCGCTGTCCTGGGTGCGGTAGGCGACCTCCCGTACATATGGGAGGCCGGTCGGGTCATGTCCGGCAAGCCGCCGAACCCGGGACGTACCCAGGGGAGTTGCTGTGTGACATCGTCGGCTGTCCGACCGTGTCATGAGCTCGAGTTCTGATCACCACGATGGTCAAGGGTGGAACGGGGTGTCCGTACCGAACGAACCGCTGACCTGCCAGGCGTTTCCGGGCTACCTCGAAGAGATCTTCCCTGACTATCTGGCGACGGTCTGGACCGTAGGCAGTCGAAACCACCCCGCTGTGGTGACCGCGGACATGGTGGTTGCCGAGGTGTTCGTCGACCAGATTTTCATGACCGGGGTGAGCACCGGCGACCGGGAGTTGCTCGGTCGGTGGTTCGTGACCGTCGAGCGGGTGCTCGGCGGTCCGGACGAGGCGTTGCGGGAAATCTTCCTCGACTATGTCGAGCCGGTGGTGCTGAAGACGGATCGGCGGGCGCGGTGGACGCAGGAGTTGGCGGGGCCGTTGTTGAGAACCCGGCTGGATGCCACGGTCGGAGCGTCGTGGCGACGCCAGGTCGGTGGGTTCGGCTTGGAGTATGAGGACAAGCTGCCGGTGCCGCTCATTGTGAGCGGCTATATGTACCGCGACGAGATTCTGCTGCACGCCGCCAGGCAAACGCAGGATCGGACCTCGGTTCCGCTGACCCGGCCTTTTGCGCGGATGCCTGCTCGCAGCGGTGCGTATCGCGTCGGGGCGACGGTGGCGGAGATGTTGGAGGTCCTGCCGCGGACGATGGATGACGATCCTCGGCATCAAGTGGACGAGTTCCTGTCGTTCGTCGGTATCGCTGACTGGGTGCCTTTCTACGCGGAGTCGTTGACGGTGAATCTGCAGGGCAGGGCAGATTCGTACGCCCTGTCGATCTGGCCGGTTCACAAGGCTGATCGGGGTGATCCGCAGATCGACTGGTGGCCGGGTGAATCGTTGTCCGTGCCGGACTGGCGTGATGCGGCCGGTCTCGGAACGGCAGTGCTGACAGCCTTCCGGACCGCGACGGTCAACGGACGGTCCATGCCGAAATGACAGCCGGGCCGCGGCGGCTGTGGCGCCGCAGGACCGGCCCTCGATATTCTTGCAGGCCAGTACGTATGACCGCCTGGGAGCGAGTCGTCGTTTCGCGGTTGGATGTCGTAGAGGTTGGGGGGGCCGTTCCTACTGGGCGAGTTGTGCCGCGAGACGTGTACTTGTGGGTGGACGACGGCACCTCTGACCAAGATGCGCTGACGGTCGCCCTACCGGTGGATTCCTATCCGGTGTCGATAGCCGTCGTTCATTGGGAGCAGCCGCCGATACCGCCACGCCGCCGTCGGGTCACCGGCATGGGGCTACCAATCCAAGGGAATTTGAATCAGTAATCTCTGGTGGCGTATGGACATCTGGGGCGGATTTCCATGCTGTGGACGCTGAACGTCGCCGTCCTCCGCTACCGGGATTGGAACCGAAGGCCGACGTTGTCGCTACCCACGTAGTAGCCTTTTAGGCCGCACTTGTGCCGTTCAGCAACGCAAGGCGGGGCCGTAAGACGGCCGTAAGAACGCCACGGGTTGGCCGTTCACCAGTATGATTCACCGTTCCACGGCTGGAATCCGATGCGCTCCAACGGGTCATCCACATCGTCCCAGCTGGGGAATCCGGCGGTGACAAGACTGCCGCGGAGCCAATCGAGCAGCGTGTCGACCAGAGTGTCCTGCAATGGCGGGCCCTGTTTGGCGTGGCGTGGGTAGACGATCAGCGGCCACTCATCGGGGTGGTCCTTGCGTGAGCCAGCCCAGTACGTCGCCGTCGACCGAGTTGGCGAACGGCAGGAAGCCACCGGGCTCCGGCCAGACCGCAAGTGGCTGGAATTCCGGATACTGCGCCCGCAGATCGCGGTAGCCGTCGAGTACCTCGTTGGCGTGGTCGGCGAATCCGCGGCCGTTGGTGCGCAGCGGCGTGACGAACGTGAGCCATTCCGACCAGCAGCCGGCCCCGTAGGTGTCCATCAGTTCGATGTAGTTGGGTGATCGCGCGGACGAAGGACGGTGTCTTGTCGCCGTCGGCGTCGCAGTTGGTGCAGACGGCGCGGCCGGGGCGTGTCCTACGGGTGCTGACCGGGGACATCTCTGATACGACGATCGCGAATGCGACGGCCTACGCCGGCACGAACCTGCCGAGCCCGGAGGGCTACAACCGGTTGATGCCGGGCAACAACCATCCGGCGTATGGCGACACGCGGGCGTTGCTGGCGTTCGACACGGCATCATTTTGCCTGAGGTCGTCTCGCGTGAGGAATGGGTCGCTGCGCGGAAGAAGTTCCTGGCGGAGGAGAAGGCGTTCACCCGCCGGCGGGATGCGCTGAATGCCGACCGCCGCCGGTTGCCGATGGTCCGGATCGACAAGGACTACGTCTTCGAAGGTCCTGCTGGCGCTGCCGGCCTGATCGACCTGTTCGAGGGTCGGCTCCAGTTGGTCGTCTATCACTTCATGTTCCAGCCCGAGTGGGATGCGGGCTGTCCGACCTGTTCGGGTTTCGCCGACGAGATCGGCCAATTGGTCTACCTGAACGACCGTGGCACCACCTTCGCCGCCGTCTCGCGGGCGCCGTACGGGAAGATCGCTGCCTTCAAGCAGCGGATGGGCTGGAAGTTCCCCTGGGACTCGTCGTACGGGAGCGACTTCAACTACGACTTCCACGTCACGTTGGACGACTCGGTCGTGCCGTTCGAGTACAACTACCGGACCAAGGCCGAGTGGGATCGGATGCCGCGCAACGAGCACGTCCAGTCCGAGCAGCCGTTCGACCTGCACGGCATGAGTTGCTTCCTCCGCGTCGACGACGCGGTTCATCACACGTACT
>JAWWOY010000834.1:0-4630 GCA_033851195.1 Kribbellaceae bacterium
GGATCGACGGATCGAGGCTGGAGTTCAAGCCGGACCTGCGAGCCAATCTGGACCACGCGGACCAGGTCTCCGAAGGCATCAAGGACTCGATCGACGCCTACCTCGACGCACGGGGGATCGATGCTGCGGAAGAGCCGCGCTACACCCCGGTCTGGGAACCACCGTCGGAGCCGGCCGAGCTCTCGATCGACGGCATCACCTCGGTGGTGTGGAGTACGGGCTTCCGCCGGGACGACTCGTGGATCCACGTGCCGGTCTTCGACGGGCGCGGCTACCCGACGCACCAGCGCGGGGTGACGAGCCGGCCCGGGCTGTACTTCATCGGACTGCCCTGGCAGTACACCTGGGGATCCGGCCGGTTCGGCGGCGTTGCGGACGATGCGGCGTACCTGGTGGAACAGATCCTGGCGCGACGGATGCAGACCGGGGTCCGCTGGATCGCCGGGCTGCCGCGCACCGAGAAGACTGTTGCGTAAGGCAAGCGATATGTCGACCCAACAGCTGTGCGATGCGCACCGGCACCTCGGCGTCCTGCCGGCTTATCCGTTCTACGGTGGGCCTCCGGTCCACCCGGACATCACCGCCCGGGCCACCATTGACGAACTGATCAGGGATCTCGATGCCGAGGGCACCGAACGAGCCCTGGTGATCCCGAACTACGGCGTACCGGATGTCTCGGTCTCGTTCGCCCTCAACGACCTGGTCGTCGAGGCGGCCGCGCGGGACGACCGGATCCGGGCCGGCCTCTGGGTCTCACCGCGGCCGCAGGATGCCGAACTGACAGCGAAGGCGCTGACACTGGCAGGCGAGCCGGGAGTCCGGGTGCTCAAGCTGAGCTTCCTGCTCGGCGGTCATCCGACTGACGAGGCGATCCGGCCGCACCTCGACGAGATCTTCGCGGTCGCCGCCCGGCATGGACTGGTCGTGCACGTGCACACCTCGCCGGGCGCAGCCTCAGACATCGACCATATCGGTCACCTGGTCGACACGTACGCCGACGCCGTGCCACTGCACCTGGTCCACTTCGGTGGCGGGATGAGCGGACACATCAAGCTCATCGGCTCGCGGTTCTTCGACTGGATCGAGGCCGGCAAGCGCGTCTACACCGACCTGTCCTGGGCGATCGGGTTCGCCCCGGGCTGGCTGGCCGCCGAGATCGAGCGCCGCGGTATCGGGCACGACCGGGTGCTGTTCGCCAGCGACCAACCTTGGGGCGACCACGCCGGCGAACTGGCCCGGATGCGCGCCGCGATGGGCGACGGCGAGCTGGGCGAACTGGTCTTCACCCGCACCTTCGAGCGCCTCTACAGCTGACCATCCACCCACACCACAAGGAGAAAGTCATGACCACCGGGCCTGAACTGACCGACCTCGAGACCAAGAGCCTCGGCGAGATCCCGCACCCGTCTTTGCCGCAAGGCTCCAGCATCTACGGCGGGACCAAGGTCTTCCCCGACTACCAGGCGGAAGACGGCGAGACCTACTTCACCCTGGTGCACGGCATCGCGCACGAGTCCTCGGTGAGCTTCGTCGCGATCCTGCAGGCGACCCGTGCGCAGCGGAAGGGCTTCGAGTCCGCCATCTACTTCTACGGCCCGGGATCGCTCAACTGCCTGGCCACCCGCGGCTTCCCGACCACCGGGAACTCGGCCTTCCCCGGCGAGCACAACATCAACGAATCGCTGAAGACCTTCATGGCAGAGGGCGGCAAGGTCTACTGCTGCCGGTTCGGTCTGTCACTGCACGGCGCCCGCGAGGAGGACCTGATCGAGGGTGTCATCCCGACGCACCCGCTGGACGTCCAGGATGCGCTGATCCACTACGCGCGCAAGGGCGCCATCATCAACTCGACGTACATGTTCTGAGGGGCGTTCGATGAGCGTTGGCACCGAAGAATCCGTTGCCCAGGACAAGCTGTCCGCCAGGGCCGAGATGGCTGTGTACGGCGTCCAGGTGGACGCTCCGGTCCGTCGCAGCAAGGGCGCGGGGCCTAGCGACGACGGGCACCTGGTCGTCGACGGCGCCAACGCCACCCTTCCGATCGTCGCCGACAGCCCCTACCAGGTCCGGGACGGTTCGGTCTTCCGCAACGGTCTGGATCTGGGGCTGTCGGTCGAACCGGTCCGGCGGCCGCGGTTCTACGACCTGACCACCGCGGACGGCGTGCCCTATCAGCAGATCGCCTTGCTGCACGGCAAGGACGTGCTGGCCACCACCGTCGTCCAGACCTGCATCCGGTACGACGAACCGACCCGGTGCAGGTTCTGCTCCATCGAGGAGTCGCTGCGCAGCGGTGCGACGATAGCGGCCAAGACCCCGGCACAACTGGCGGAGGTCGCCGAGGCCGCGGTCCGGCTGGACGGCGTCACCCAGATGGTGATGACGACCGGAACGACCACCGGGCCGGACCGCGGCGCCCGCAACCTGGTCCGCTCCGTGCGTGCAGTCCTGGCGGCTGTGCCAGGTCTGCCGATCCAGGTGCAGATCGAACCACCCGGCGACCTCTCGGTGATCTCCGACCTGTACGCCGCCGGGGCGACCTCGATCGGTATCCACGTCGAGTCCCTGGACGACGAGGTACGCCGCCGTTGGATGCCCGGCAAGTCCAGCGTCTCGCTGGCCGAGTACGAGCTTGCTTGGGACGAAGCGGTTCGGGTGTTCGGCCGGAACAGGGTCTCCACCTATCTGCTGGTCGGGATGGGCGAAGACCCGGACGAGTTGGTCGCAGGGGCCGGCCGGCTGATCGAGCGGGGCGTGTACCCGTTCGTCGTACCGCTGCGGCCGATGCTCGGCACGCTGGCGCGGGCAGACGGCGTGATGCCGCCCGACCCACGGCTGGTGCGTGACGTCACCGCCCGGGTGGCCGCTCTTCTTGCTGAGGCGGACATGCGCGGCGCGGACCAAGGTGCGGGCTGCGCAGCCTGTGGAGCGTGCAGCCTGCTGTCGGCGGCTGGCTCATGACCACCCCGGCAATCAGCCGCGAGTCCTTCACGCCGGCGCCTGGTGCCCAGCAAGCATCTCCGGTGTGGGCAACGATCCCGGGCCAGACAAGCGGCGTTCTTCGCGCGGCGGATGTTGAAGCCCTGCTGGGTGATCCGCTGCCGCATGCACCTGCTTTCCTGATCGAAGAGGCCTCGGACCGCGGCACGTTGCAGGCGTACCGAGACCTCCGGCGACGAGCCTTCGTCGTGCAGCAAGGCCTGTTCGACGGCAGCGATCTGGATGACCGCGACGAGGACCCGCGCACCGTCGTACTGGTCGCTCGTGATGCAACTGGCCCTGGGTCGGGCTCTGTGATCGGCGGTGTTCGGCTCGGTCCTGCGACCGACGGGCCGGACGTCGGGTGGTGGCAGGGCGGGCGATTGGTAGCAGCACCGCAGAGTGGTGCCGGTGCCGCGCTGGTCCGTGCCGCTTGTGCACGAGCCGAGGCCGCGGGTGCATTGCGGTTCGACGCAACCGTGCAGACCGGGACACACCGGTTTTTCCAACGGCTCGGGTGGGAGACCGTTCGGCCGACGACCGTCGCAGGAGCCCCGCATTTTTTGATGCGTTGGCCGATCGGGCGGATCGCGCAACTGGTCGCGGCGACGAAGAGCGAGCTGGGGCCGTTGCTGGCCGGTCTGATGCCAGGGGGCTCAGGGTTCGTGGGCGACGACGGGGCGCCGGTGCCGGGCAGTGATCTCGTGGCTGCCTGCGATGCGATCGTGCCGTCGCTGGTCGAGCGCGATCCCGAGTGGGCCGGCTGGTGTTCGGTGCTGGTGAATGTGAACGACCTGGCCGCGATGGGCGCCGTACCGGTGGGACTGCTGGACGCGGTCGCCGCGCGGGACCGGTCGTTCGCGACTCGCATCCTTGGTGGTTTGCGCCGCGCTGCTCAGGCATACGGCGTACCGGTGCTGGGTGGCCATACGCAGTTTGGCGTGCCGGCGGCGTTGAGTGTCACCGCGCTGGGTCGTGCCGAGCATCCTGTGCCTGGGGGCGGCGGCCGGCCAGGGCAAGAGGTGAGGCTGACGGCCGACCTCGGTGGTCGCTGGCGCCAGGGCTACGCCGGCAGACAGTGGGACTCGACCAGCGGCCGGCGTACCGAAGAACTACAGGCGATGGTCGGAGCAGTAGGACAGGCACAGCCGTCGGCAGCGAAGGATGTGTCGATGGCAGGAGTCGTCGGCACGCTCGGAATGCTCGCGGAGGCCAGCGGCTGCGGAGCCGTGCTCGACGTTGCCGAGGTGCCCAGGCCCGCGGCAGCAACGATGGGGGATTGGCTTACCTGCTTCCCTGGCTTCGCGATGCTCACCGCCGGCCCGCAAGAGCTCGATGCAGGGCCGGCGGAGAGTGCGGTGTGCGGCGAACTGAGAAGAGGACAAGGCGTGGCGTTGCGCTGGCCGGATGGCGAGGTCACCGAGGCTGTGCCGGCTGGAGTGACCGGGATGGGAATTGCATGACGATCTTGCGGATGGCGGCCGTTGCCGCGAACTTCGATCGCGACCTGGAAGGTGACTTCGCCCGGGTGGCGGCGCTGATCGCCGAGGCCCGGGAGGCCGGCGTCCAGTTGCTCGCTCTGCCCGAGGGAGCACTCGGCGGGTACCTGCTCAGCCTGGACGGAAAGGCCGAGCCGCCGCCTGCCTTCGAC
>JAWWOY010000840.1:0-2747 GCA_033851195.1 Kribbellaceae bacterium
TTCGTCCAGGCGGCAGTGACCGTGCCGTGCTCGGGTGCCGGGTCGAAGATCAACCGGAACGTTGCCCCGGAGACCAGGACAGACACCGCGAACGGAATCACCAGCGCTGGCTGGAGGATCGACAGCAACCCTGGTAGGCGGTAACTGACCAACGCGATCAGGAAACCCAGCATGACGAGGCCCAGCGCAACCGCGATCCAGACCAAGCTGTTGCCCACGGCACGCAATGCGGCCGGATCGCCCATCACCGCGAAGTTGCCCAGTCCGAGCCCGTCACCGGTTCGGAAGGCCATCCCGACGGTGACCGCGATCGGCAGCAGCAACAGGCTGCTCAGCAACAAGGCCGGTAAGCCGAGCAGGTAGGGACCGGCTGGCCGGCGCGGCTTGCCTGGCACCGGCCGACCGCTAATCTCCCGGCCGACAACCTCTAGCCACAGGCCGTTGCTCTGCAGACCCATCAGCCCGCCAGCTTCTTCAGCTCGGCCATCGCCTGGTCCACCGCGCTCGGCAGCACCTCGGGGCCGCGGTCCCCGATCCTGATCAGGAAGTCCGTCAGCACCCGCCACAGCCCGTTGCTGCCGCCGAGCGGCCCGAGCAGGTCGGACAGGTCGAATTCGAGCGTCGTACCGGGCGCCACCAACTGGTCGGCCAGCCTGGTCAGCTCAGGGGAGTACCCGGTGGTGCGGCCGTCGGCGAGGAACCCGCCGGACGCGATCCAGGGATCCGGTGCGGTCGGCGCGGCCAGGCGTCGTACCAGGTCATGGGCGTCGTCGGTGGCCGGTGCGGGCAGCACCATCACGTCACCGCCGACCACCACCGGCGCGGCGCCGCCCAGGCCGATCGGCGGGAAGGTGAACAGGCCGATGTCGTCCGGGTCGGCCGCGAACGAATGCACCACCGGCTCGGCGAAGTCGGATGCCAGCACCATCGCCGCCCGCCGGTGGCCGAACACCTCCACGATCGCGTCGGGGAACTGCTGCACCAGCGACCGTTCCACGCCACCCGCCAGCGCACCCGGCTCAGACCACATCGACCCCAGGTGCCGCAAGGCCGCAGCCACCTCGGGGTGCTCCGACGGCTTCGGGTGCGCGGCCGCCGCCAGTTCCCGGTACATCGACGGCGCGGCAGCCAGCAGCACGTTCTCCAGGAAGTCGGTCAGTACCCACCCGTCACCGGCGGCCAGCGACAACGGCCGGATCCCGGCGAGCGACAACGACCGGTTCAGCGCGAGCCAGTCGGTCCATCGCTTCGGCGGCTCCAGCCCGACCTGTTCGAACGTCGACGGCCGGTACCAGACGGCCGACTTGTGCGCGATCTTGAACGGCACCCCGTACGTCGTCCCGTCATGCACCAGCAGTTGTTTCCAGAGCCGGGCCCGGCCCCGATCGGCCAGATCGTCCGGCATCGGCTCGAGATCGTGCCTGTTCGGTCCGACCAGGCCGGGCTGCGGCAGCATCACGATGTCGGGCCGCCGGGCGGAGCGCGGTCCGAACGCGGTGGAGATGTCGTCGCCGAGCGGGACCACTTCGACGGGGTAGTCGAGCTTGCCGAGCCCGTCGATGACACGATGGAACGCACGCAATTCCAGGTTGCTCCAGCTGACGGCGATCCGCACACTCCGCCGCAACCCGAGCACATCCGTCGTACCGCTGCAGCCGGCCACCACGAGCGTCGCCGCAGCTCCCAGGAACGCGCGCCGGCTACTGGACATGGCGGAATCCATCGGTCCGGGCGGCGTCGGTGCTGATCAGCAGAAGTGCGGCTGACCAGAGCTCGGGGTTGTGGTCGAGCCGCAGCAGCGAGTCCCACGTCGGCAGTCCGGCGGCATCCTCCAGCACGATCACGGCCGGATGCGCCCGCAGCGCCCGGGCGACTCCGGCGAGGCGCCGGCGCCCAGAAGTGATCTCGTGCGGGTACCGGTCCAGCACGTCCTCGAGACCGCAGCGGGACGCAGTCACCCGGCTCTCATCGGCAGCGGCCTGGCGCGTCACCCGATGGGTCACGATGTGACCGTGGACGATGTTGCCGAGAACGGTCAGATGCGGCAGTAGACCACCCTCCGCAGGTACCAGCCGCACGGCTCCAGCGGCCTTGACGGTCACACTTGGCGGGGCTTGCTCGATACCGCTGACCAGATCCGCGACCCGGCGTGCCTGGGCAGCGTCGGCAACCACCAGTGATCGCTGCTCGCCGATGTCGATCCGAACCTCTGCGGGCACACCGTGAACCGGCAGCCGTTCGAGCAGCAGTCCCTGCATGCCGGCGCGGCGCCTCCCAACGCATTCTTCGGATTCCCGTTCACCCTATGGGCTGCGCCGGTTCATCGCAGGAGTCGGACGTGTCGGCGGCCGGCTCTCCGCATTCAGAAGTTGCGGCTCCACAGGTTGATCGCGTAGTCGACCTCGACGCCGCGGTGACCGGCGACGATCCGCTCGGCCATCTCAGGCTTGAACTCGATCCGTACGACGGCCTCGAAGTCCTCCCGCCGCTCGAACCGCCAGCCCATGTCGAGCTGGGTGCGCTGCCAGCCGCGAGCGGTCCAGAACCGTTCGATCTCGGGGGCCTTGATCATCGGATAGGCCGCCGCGAACCAGCCGCCGAAGGTGGACCGGCCCGCGTCGTTGTCGATCACGAACGCGGTGCCGCCCCGGCGCATCACCCGGTCGAGCTCGGCCAGTCCCGGCTCGCAGCCCGGCCCGAAGAAGTAGGCCCAGCGAGCGTGCATCACATCCACCGAGGCATCCGCG
>JAWWOY010000971.1:0-3546 GCA_033851195.1 Kribbellaceae bacterium
GGTCGCCGGACTTGGTCAGCGCCCAAGTGCCGTCGGGGTTGCGGAAGAACGCGTCGAGTCGCTTGTTGACCGCGGTGGTGCCACCCATCGCGTCGAAGAGTCCGGCCCGGTTGTGCGGGATCATCCACGTGTACTGCGCGCTGCTGCCTTCCGCGAAACCGTCGCCGGTCGCCGGATCGAAGCTCGGCCAGGCGCCGTTGTCGTCGCGGTTCTGGATGTAGCCGCCGCTGGGATCGGCGTCGGGGTTGAACACGTTCTGCCAGTACTGCGACCTCTTCAGGAACTGGTCGGAGGTCTGCTTGTCCCCGGTCCGGCCGGCCAGTTGGGCGATGGCGAAGTCGGCTGTCGAGTCCTCCAGTGTCTCGACCGCGCCACCCCACGCGTTCGACTTGGTGGGGATGTAGTGCAGCGCCAGGTACTTGTCGAGGGACGGTCGCTGGCCGACCGACATCACCGGCTTGCCCGCCGAACTGAGGTCCTTCGCGGTCGGTACGGTCGCGGCCTTGACGAGCGACTTCAGCGCCGTGCGGGCGTCGAAGTTGGTACCGCCGAACGCGTAGATGCCCGCCAGCGCGGGTGCGGACGGATCACCCGTCATCACCGCCGTACTGCCGGAGGCATGGGTCCACCGGTCCCAGATGCCGTTGTTCTGTTGGGCTTGATTGAGCAACGACTGGGCGATGTCACCGGCTGTGCGGGGCTCTAGCAAGGCCAGCAGTTGCACCTGGGAGCGATAGACATCCCAGCCGGAGAAGGTCGCGTACTGTGCACTCTGGCCGCGGCTGACCTGGTGCGCCTGCTGGTCGAAGCCCCAGTATTGTCCGTTGACGTCACTGAACAAGTTCGGGTGCAGCAGCGAGTGGTAGAGCGCGGTGTAGAAGGTGGTTCGCTGCTCGGTGGTGCCGCCGCCGATCTCGATCCGGTCGAGTTGCTTGCGCCAAGCCTGCTTGGCCTTCGCCGCGACCGACTCGAGAGTCGAGCCGCGCGGGTTCTCGGCCTTGAGGTTGGCCCGGGCGTTCGCCTCGCTGACATACGAGATGCCGATCCGCATGGTGACGGTCTTCGCGTCAAAGCCGAGGTACCCGCCGGAGCCCTTGTTGGCCGGCATCCAGCCGTCCAGCCCGTACGTCGTACCGCCGCTGGCGTTGCTGCTGCCGGGGGTGATGGTGCTGTCTTTCCACGTGCCGTGGTTGGCGAACGGCTGGTCGAACTCGGCCACGAAGTGCAGCGTGTAGTAGCTCCGCTGGGCGACTGATGCCAGGTAGCCGCAGAAGTTGCCGCTGGTCACCGAGCCGCTGACGGTCCGCGTGGCTGGGTCGATCGTCACCTCGGCGTCGCTACTGCCGACCTCGGAGTTGGAAGTGCGGAACAGCACGGACGCGGGCTTGTCCGCCGGGAAGGTGAACCGGGCCGAGCCGGTCCGCGCGGTGGCCCCGAGTTCGGCGGTTGCCCCGGAGTCGAGGCCGACCTTGTAGTAGCCGGGCTTGGCCTGTTCGTTCGCGTGCGAGAACGTGCTGGCGTAGATCGCGTCCTTGGCGTCGGTCTGCGGCGACGTGGTCACCTCACCGACGTACGGCAGGATCGGGATGTCGCCGGAGCCGCCCGCGCAACCGGTGCCGGACATGTGGGTCAGGCTGAAGCCGCGGATCTTCGTCGCGGCGTACTGGTAGCCGCCGGGTGCGCTGGTCCGGTAGGCGTTGCCGCGGCTGGTCTCGGGGCTGAACGAGAACATCCCGAGCGGCGTGACGGCGCCCGGGAAGACATCGCCCAGGTTCGACGTTCCGATCAGCGGGTCGACGTGCTCCGTCGGGTCCGGCGAGCTGGTGGTGACCCGCGACGGCACCGAAGTCTCGGTCGAGCTCAGGCCTGGTGGGGTGGTGTCGGGCGGCGTAGTCGTCGGGTCTGCTGACCGGAGGGCAGGGCTTGGGAGCGGGTTGGGATCGGCGTGGGCGGGCGCGGTCGTCAGCGCGACCGCTGCCACGACAGTGCCGGCAAGTACGGCGAGCGCACGGCGGCGCAGGGTAGACACAGAAGCCTTCACGGGATTCCCCACTTCGACATCGGGACAACGTCGCCTCCCGCGGCGCGCGACAGTCAGTCCTGGTGCGACGGTGCGACGGTGCGAGTGAGCGGGCGGCGACGCCACGGGCGGCGTGACATCGTTGTCAGCAATAAATAGCCGACCGTCTGCCGGGCGTCAAGCATTTCGCCACGATCCGCAACTATCCGACCGCGTACCGCGATCGCTGCGGACACCCAGCCAGGCAGTGCTCGTTCGACCAGGCTGCGGCGCTACCGTCGCCACGCTCAATCCGGACAACTGAGCCATCGGGCCCAGGAGCATTGCCTGGCGGGGCGTCCGGGTCTCCGCTGGGCGCAAACCAGGTCGGCGATGGTGCTGTGGCCGACGGCTGGAGGACCGGCGAGTTACAAGCCGGGCCGGCCGATACCGAGGGGTTCGCCGGTGGTTTCGGCGAGGGCAGCCGCGACCATGCGGGCGTTGGCGCGGAACTCGTCGGCGGGGACGCGGGGGAGCAGGTCGTTCCAGATCGCCAGCATCGGGCCGCGCAGCTGCATCATCCCGAGCGGCCGGGCCAGGAACCAGACGTGGAAGTGCTCGCTGCCGTCACCCCAACGGCTGAAATGGGTTCGGCCGACGCCGTCGATCCGGCGGATCGCACCAGCCACTCGCTGGATCAGGGAGCCGAGCGTCGCGGTCAGCTCGGGCGGCAGTTCGTCCAGCAGGTAATGCTCGCGCGGGACCAGCAGGGCAACCATCGGCAGCCCGTTCGGCTCGAAACCTGCCTTCAGCAACCACTGGTCGTCGCCCCAGATCGCGTTGCCCTCCGGCTCGGCGCAGGTCGGGCAGGGCTCACCGCCAGGCTCGCCACTGCGGGGCGGCTCCGGCAGTACCGGCTCGTGCAGCGGAACCACCTGGAGGTCGCCGTCGAACGGGAAGAACCGCCCGCCCAGCACCGGATCGGCCGCCACCCGCTCGCCGTACGGGAGTCTGCGGTGATACTCGCTCGGCCTCTCGTCATCACTCATGCGCCGAACCTTGCCCAACACGGTCGCCGTACGCCACCGAGTTCGCCGGCGGCGGACGCCCAGGTAGGCAGTGCACCCTCTGTACGCCGTACGCGCCGACCGGCTCAGGCTCAGCGGCACCTCGTCGCGGGTCGTATTGCCTAGCTGGCCGTCCGGCTGGCCCCGCATGCGGCCGGTCAACGTTCCGGAGCCGCCGGCAACTTGGGACCGACCAATCCCGACACGCCGTGTAACAAGGGACCGACGAACCCAGATACGTGGGGAGGGCGGTGGGGGTGGGGGCGGTAGGTTTTCGGGGTGGCGGTTGAGGGAGTGCGGCCTGAGTTGGCCGAGGCGTTGGAGTTGAGCGCGCATCCGGAGGGCGGCTGGTACCGCGAGACGTGGCGCTCGCCGGTCTCGTTCGAGCCACCTGGGTACGTCGGTGAGCGGGCCAGCGCGACGGCGATCTACTTCCTGCTCGGGCCGGGCGAGGAGTCGCGCTGGCACCGCGTCCGGTCC
>JAWWOY010000975.1:0-3828 GCA_033851195.1 Kribbellaceae bacterium
CTTCTCGTCCCGCGGACCGGCGCTGGCCGGTCAGGGTGACGTGCTCAAGCCCGACATCATGGCGCCCGGCGTGGACGTGCTCGCGGCTGTCTCGCCGGTAGGAAATGGCGGCCGCAACTTCGACTTCCACTCAGGCACTTCGATGGCGGCACCACACATCGCCGGCATCGCCGCCCTGCTGCGCCAACTGCATCCACGGTGGACTCCGATGATGATCAAGTCCGCGCTGATGACCAGTGCATCGTTGCTGGACAACAAGGGCAACCCGATCACCACCGACACAGGCGGCCCAGCCGGTCCGCTCGCCTACGGCTCCGGCCAAGTCACGCCGAACTCGGCGATCGATCCCGGCCTGGCATACGACAGTGGACCTATCGACTGGGTCAGGTTCCTCTGTGGAACCGGCGAGCTTGCCGTCGGCAACGCAGACTGCCAGGAGTACGGGAGCATCGACCCCAGCGACCTGAACAGCCCGAACATCGCGATCGGCGATCTCGCCGGCGCGCAAACGGTCACCCGCACCGTCACCAACGTCGGGACCATCAGGGCAACCTACAAGGTTGGCGTGACCGCGCCTGCCGGTATGACCGTCGCCGTTTCGCCGTCAAAGCTGACCATCGAGCCGGGGCACAAAGCGACGTACAAGGTGACCTTCACCCGCACGACGGCGGCTTACCGCAGGTATGTCACCGGTGCCTTGACCTGGACCGACGGCACCCACAGTGTCCGCAGCCAGCTTGCTATCCGGCCGGTCGACCTCTAATGGCCCGTGACGGCCGCTAGAAGAGGAATCCGCGACCGACCACGCGTCGCAATGACTCCACCACGACCGGGTCGTACTCGGCGCCGATGCCCAGGCCGATGCTCTCCATAGCCTTCTCCGGACTCTGCCCGGTGCCCTCGCCTACGAGTTGCTCGTAGGCGAGGGCGACGTTGACGATCCCGCTCTCCAGTGGGATGTCGGGGTTGTTCGCCCGGCCTTGCCGGTACGGGTCGTTCGAGTGCCGGACGATCTCGGCGACATGGTCCAGCACACCGGATCGCTCGATGATCGATGCCCCGATTTCCGCCGCTTGCTGGCGCTCCTCCCGGCTGCGCAACAGCGAAGCGCCACCCGGGCTCGGGTCGGCCAGCGCCAATTGCCCGACACCGGACAGCAACGCGGCATACTCCAACGCCTCCATCCGGGCCTGCGCCAATCCGAGATCGTGTCCGAGCGCAACGGCCAACTTAGCGGTCCGTGCGTTCTGTCCCGGACTGCTGAAGCCGGCGATCTCGGTGCTCCGCGCCATCGAGCGGACCGTCGTCCGATAAGTCAGCTGAGCCGACGCGAAACGCCTGAAGGCGAACTGCGTCAGCAACAGGGGAACGACGACGAGCGGCGGCGCCCACAGTCCAAGCAAGGACGTGCCGGCCGCGAGCAGCATGCCGCCGATGCCCATCGCCAGTCCGATCCGGCCCAACACCATCAACTCGTCCCGCAGCGCTGCGGGAAACGGTCGATTGTCGTGTTCGGTCGCCTGGCCTGCCCCGATCAGAGCATCACTGAGGCCGGCAGTCAGCACGGCAAGAAACATTGCTGCGGTAATTGGCAGTGCATGCGACCAGGTTTCGTTCCAGTCGAGCGCTGGCTCCACCACCACAGAGAAGACCGCCGCGGCACAAGCGACTGACAAGACCCGGCGACAAGAAACCACGATGTCCCACCGCAGACCGGCGACGATGCGAGGCACGACTCCGGCCACCGTGGCAATGGTCACCACAGCCACGACTTGGGCGACATCGGGCGGAACGACGACCTGGGGTCCACGCAAGAGCGCGTAGCCCAGAGCGGCACTGGTGGCAATCGGCGCCCGGTTGCGGCTGCGATCCACCCTGAACTGCACCATCTCACCAACGGCGATCAGGACGCCGAAAGTCAGGGCGATCGGCCATCCGGTGACACCGCGCTGGACGGTCAGGGCGACCGCGACGAGCCCGAGTCCCGCGCCGGCCAGCGCGATCGCGAGACCGCTGCCGGAAACCTTCAGTTGCGGCCCGTCGAACTCCGAACTCATCAATTCACCGGACCTGCGGCGGATCCGGACGCGCCGCCGCCACTACCCAGGCTGAGGTCATCGTGATCGATACTCACCTGGACACTGACATCGGGCGCCGGCTGATCCACGGAGGCCGCCCGCCAGCCGCGGGCACGGATGACCTCGACGAAAGCATCGACCAGGTCTGGATCGAAGTGGGTCTGGCGATCCTGGATCAGAATCGCCAGTGTCTCCTCGACCCCGCGGGCGGGACGGTAAGAGCGGGTGGAGGTCAGACAGTCGAAGGCATCGACGATGCCGATCATCCGGGCGAAGTAGGGAATCTTGGTGCCAGTCAGGCCGGCCGGGTAGCCACTTCCGTCATACTTTTCATGGTGGTGCAGAACCGCGGACTTCACCTCCTCGAGAAACGGGATATTGCCGATCAACTCCACCCCACGTGCGGGATGCAGCCGGATCGCGTCCATCTCGGAGTCGTCCAACCGACTAGGTTTTTGAATAATGCTGGTCGGTACGCCGACTTTGCCGACGTCGTGCAGCAGACCGGCATGCTCAAGCGCATTCTGACGGTCCTCGCTGAGCTTTAGATGTTCTCCGAGCATGCCCACGCCCTCGCTCACCCGTTCAGAGTGGCCCCGCGTATAGAAGTCCTTGGTCTCGATCACCTGAATGAACGCCCGCATAGTCGCTGCCTGGGCGAGTTTCTCGGCCTCGTACTGCGAGAGTGCCCAACGGGCGACGACCAGTGGGCCCAGGATCAGCACACCGGCGAAGATGTTCAAGCCACCGAGCCAGACCACTGCCATGGACAGGCCAAGCAGGCCGTACCCGAGAACGGGAAGCGCGGTAGTCCGGACGACATGCCGGAAGAACTCGCCAACACCGCTGAGACCACGTTCGAGGCTGAGAACCATCGAGATGAGGAGTGCGTTGACCACTTGCAGGACGATGCTGGCAACGGTCGTGGCGATCAAGGCAGCGGGCACCCGGTCGAACACCTCGTCGCCGACTGGTCCACCCAAAGCCGAATAAACGACTGCGGCACCGGCCGCGGACAATACCCGCTGTGCAGAATTGAAAATGCGTTTGATGACGGGAGCGGGGGCCTGCGCCAACGACCCGGCGGCAGCGACGACCACGGCAGCTGCAGGTCCGGCGATGACATATACCGCGACCAGAACTACAGAGCCGAGTTCGATCTGCCGTTGGGTGTGGACCGAACGCAATGAACTCGCGACGAGCGCGACCAGACAGAGTCCGATGACTACCAATGGGTCTTGGGTCTCGAACAAGGCGAGCACGAGGGCGAAGAGGGCGGCCAGAGCCGCTACTGCAACCACGAGTCGCAAAATCCCGATGCGAGGGCGCCATGTCATTTCATGCCCTCCGTGGCCAGAAGGATCACCAGTCCCAGACGTCGGCCAACATAGTACGTCACCTCCGATCAGCGGTCTCAGTCATTGCGCCTGTAGATCAGACGCCGGGGGCAGACAGCACATCGCTGACTCGTCATGATCTTGCTCATCAGACGTGCGTCGAAACACTGTAAGCCAGGGGGGTCACTCCCCGCACTGTTCTGATGCCATCGTGTGGTATGAGACACTGTCACTCTTTGCAGTTGCTACAAGGAGGTTTTTCATGGGCAAGACCGGCCGCAAGCGTCGCGCACGCAAGAAGAAGGGCGCGAACCACGGCAAGCGCCCCAACGCTTGAGTCAGACGGCTACACACAGCAAGGACCCCGGCTAAAACCGGGGTCTTTGCAGTTCGATCACATGTCCCGACAAGAC
>JAWWOY010000976.1:0-3448 GCA_033851195.1 Kribbellaceae bacterium
CTGGGCCTCTTGAGGGCAACTCGGGGCAGATCAGGGCAGGTCGGGGCAGGTCATCCACAAGGGCTGTTTTCCTGGTGGCGCAGCGTGTTTGCGCCCCTACTCTTGCCGCATGTCTGAGGTCAACGGGTTGCTGCGCGCCGCACGGGAGCGGACGCCGTCGTGCCGCGCACCGGGTGAGCACATGTCTCGCGCGGAACTGGCGGAGGCGGTCTGCGCCTGGTTGTGGGAGACCACGCAGACCAAGTACGACCTGGACGGGCACTACATCGCCAAGCTCGAACGCGGCGCAGTGCGCTGGCCGGGTGCGGCGTACCGGTCCGGGCTTCGGCAGGTCCTGAACGTTGCCTCCGACAACGAGCTGGGCTTCGCCCCACCAGGTACCGTGACCGCGCTCGAGCTGGACCTGACGTCCTGCTCGACGATCGGGCTGGAGGACGAACTGGTCGACGCGGGCGACGAGTCGGTCGCCCTGCTGGCGCTGGCCGAGGAGTCCAACGTGGGCGACCTGACCGTTGAGCAGATGCACGCGGACATCCAGCGGATCGCACAGAACTATCTGAAGGTGGCGACCAAGCCGCTGTTCCTCCGCAGCCGGGCGATCCGCGACCGCGCGTTCAAACTGCTCGCCGGCCGTCAGCCACCGAGCCAGACCCGCGACCTGTATGCCGCGGCCGGCTGGTCGCTGACGCTGCTGGCCTGGATGTCCGTCGACCTCGGCCGACCCGACGTCGCCGAGAGCCACACCCGCACCGCCTGGGCCTGCGCCGAGGGCGCCGACCACGACGAGCTGCGGGCCTGGGTCCGCGCGACGCAGCACACGGCCGCCTTCTGGCAGGACGATTTCGCCCGCGCCGCCGACTACGCCGAGGACGGTCTCCGGTACGCCGGCGGTACGTCGGCGCTGTTTCTCGCCAGCGTGGTAGCGGTCGATCTGGCCCGCATCGGCCGGACCGACCAAGCCCGCGAGGCACTCGACAACGCCAAGCGCACGGTGATCAACCCCGGAGTGTCCGAGCTGGGCGGGCCTTTCCTCTGTACGCCGGAGCGCGCCGAGGGGATTTGGTCGGACGCGCACCTGTCACTCGGGGAAGCCCAGTTCACGCTCAACCATGCCGACCGGGGCGTCGCACTGTTCGAGTCGGCGCCGCATGCGACCCGCAACTACGGCTCCGAGCGGATGGTCCGGCTGCAGCAGGTCAAGGGCCGACTCGACATCGGCGAGCTGGACGGCGCCGTCGAGGCCCTCGCCGCCATCCTCGGCACCCCGGCCGAGTACCGCGTCCGCCCGCTGATCCACCGGATCAGCGAGGTCGCGGCCATCACCCGGACCGAGCGCTACGCCGCTGAACCCAAAGCCCGCGCGATGCACGAAGGCATTCGCGAGTTCGTACGACGCCCCGCCACCCCGCGCGGGCGAATCGACAGACTGGAGTGAGGATGTCCGAAGAAGTCCGCGACCACTGGTACTGGCGGCCGGGTTGGCGCCAGGGCCGTTCCTTCTATACCTGGCACGTCACGTTCACCGATCAACCCGAGGCCGCCCGGTTGTTCTCGTCGTACCGGCCGGTGATCGGTCGGCTGCCCGGGATCACCCCGGTACCGCTGGAATGGCTGCACCTGACCATGCAGGGCGTCGGTTTCACCGACCGGGTGGATCGCCGCGAGCTGTACAAGATCGTAGATGCGGCGCGGGAACGATGTGCTCGGCTCGATCGGTTCGACGTGACGATCGGCCCGGCGAAGGTGGATGCGGAGACGGTGCAGATGCCGGTCCGGCCGGCCGAACCGCTCCGACTGGTACGCCGCGCACTCCGCGACGCGATCGGTGACGTGTGGGGCCCGGACAGCATCCCAGAGACACCGGAATGGGCCCGACCGCATGTCTCGCTCGGCTACTGGAACACCGCCCAGCCTGCCGCACCGCTGGTCGACGTACTGGCGGAGAACGAGGAACAGACGGCCGAGTTGACGGTCCGGGCGGTCAGCCTGATCGATCTGAACCGTGACCATCGGATGTACCAGTGGACCGAGGTGGCCGCCGCGGCCCTGCGCTGATCAGGCCGGGGATGCCCGCAGTTGCCCGCCGCGATGCCCTCCTCCTCAGTCGGTGCAGGAGGACACGCTGGGTGATGTTCCGAGGAAGTCCGGTTCACCAAGTTCCAGCAACTCCGCCCCACCCCTGAACGGCGGGGCCGGCGTCTTGATCCCTGTCGTCGGCGCCGGTCCCGCCCACCAAGGTCTACACCAAGGTCCGAGGGCTCCTTGTGATGTCGTCACCTTCGTTGCATTGTCGAATGCGTTGCAGTGCCAAATTCGTTGCAGTGCCGAAACGGTTGCACTTTTGACACTATCCACCACGTACAGCAAAATACGACGATTCCGATCATCAACGGAACTCAGCTATTCGCCGAGCGAAGGTCGGACCAATGACCGAGAAGGATGCCCCCATGGTCGCCGGTAATAGTTGAGCGGATGCAACACTCTCAGTTAAGGCACGATGCCAACGAGTCTAGGTCAAACGCTTGACATGAGCCTTGGGCATCGAATCCGTTGCTGCCAGCAATGACCGCACAGTGTGTTCAAGTGACTGCATTGTTAATGTCGGCGCATTGAAGAGCTTTGAAACCGAACGTGAGCCCACACTGGCGCTTCGTCCGCCCCGAAACCCGGTTTCAGACATCCCGATTTGGGCCTTGTCTTGGGATCACGTGCTTGTTACGGTCCGAAAAGCTGCAGCTCTGACTCGAGTAGTCGTGGTCGGGTTCCCTTCTCGGAACAGGGGTGGCTTATGAAACTAAAGCCCAAGTTCAACGAACCAGTTCTCACGGTCGGCAGCCGACCGCTGCGCTATGTGTTCACAACCTCCGTGGGAGAGTTGGATTTGGTTGTGGATCCGGCCCTCAGCCGGCGGGCAGCCAACAGCTTCGTCTTCCTGGTGGGCGCTGGTTTCTATGACGGGCTGACCTTCCATCGAGTGGTGCCCGGGTTCATCGCTCAGACCGGCTGCCCCGCGGGAGCGGGCGACGGCGACGCGGGCTATCTGTTCAATGGCGAGACTCCGCGCGACCATGTGTATCGCCGGGGTGACGTGGCCTTGGCGAGTTCGGGTTCTGTGGGCGGCCGCGGCGCGCACGGTTCGCAGTTTTTCGTGTGTCTGGCCGATCTGCCCGGGCTCGACCCGCTCTACCCGCCGCTCGGCCATGTAGTCGGTAGCGCCGGCATCCTCGACCGGCTGAACGGCCTGGCCATTGGCGCCCAGGGAAGGCCGACCACCGAGGTCAAGGTGGTCTCGACACGCTTGGTGGCCGGATGACCAAGGTGACGGCGGCCGACCTCGCCGCGATCGTTCTCATGGGTCCGCTCGTAGTTTCAGTGGTCACTAACGTGTGGGCGCTCCTGTGGAGGCCGGTAGCGGCCTCGCCGCTTGGTCCGCTGCAGCACAGGCTGC
>JAWWOY010000993.1:0-4453 GCA_033851195.1 Kribbellaceae bacterium
CCGGCCCTGGTGGCCCGCCAGCGCACCCTGTTCGTGAACCTGCGAAAGTTCGGTTTCGCCAGCCTGCAGTACGCCGTCGCCGACGAGTGGAAGGCGCCGGCGGTGCGGGCCAAATACGGGCCGACGACCTTCTCCACCCGGCTGATGATGCGTTACCAGTTGGCCGGTCTGGATGCGCGGCCGGTGCAGACGGATCTGGGCTACTCGTTCGTCCGCCGCGGGGAGCAGTGGGTCCTGGTCGAGGACGGCGCGATCGACGAGGTCCTGAGCGCCACCGGTCACCGGCAGCCCTGGGACTTCGGAGAAGTTGCCATCATCCGGCGCGGCCGGCTGGTAATCGCGGTGGACAAGACGGAGACGGCCCTCGGCACCAAGATCGCGCGTGTCTCGCAGCAGGCGGTGACGGCGGTCCGGCGGCACTGGCCCCGACCGTGGAGCGCTGCCGTCCTGGTGGTGGCGATGTCCGAGCAGCGGGTGATGGCCACCCTCTGGCAGGGCGGTCCCGGCTACCCATGTGGCCACGATCCCGCTCGGCGACCGCGCACCGGACTGGCTGGTCGAAGGAGTGGCGGAGCACGTCCGGTTCAGCACGAGCGAGGCGGCGTACGGCGCGATCATGATGCGCCATACCGGTACGACGCCGGCCGGGTTCACCGCAGCCGTAAAGACATTCAAAGGGTGATGCTGGAGGCCGGAGCGGGCTTCCGGCGCCGCACCGACCCCCAGCAGTCTCAGGAGAGGCTGGCGACGCCCTTCGACAAAAATCGCCGGCCGTTGACCTTCTCGGCGATACCGGACCGGTCCAGGTACGGCGTGATCCCGCCCAGGTGGAACGGCCAGCCCGCACCCAGCAGCAGGCACAGGTCGATGTCCTGCGCCCCCGCGACCACGCCCTCGTCGAGCATGATCCGGATCTCCTCGGCGAGCGCGGTCAGCACTCTGGTGCGCAACTCGTCCGGGCTGGACGGCCTGTCCCCGAGGGTGAGCAGCGCGGCCACCTCCGGGTCGACCGACGGCTTGCCCTCAGGGCTCCAGGTGTAGAAGGAGCTCTTGCCAGCGGCAACGACCTTGGCAAGGTTCTCGGAAACGGCGAACCGGTCCGGGTAGGCGCTGTGCATGGTCTCGGCCACGTGCAGCGCCACCGGCAGGCCCACCAGTTGGAGCAGCACGAACGGCGGCATCGGCAGGCCGAGAGCGGTCAGCGCCTTGTCGGCGTCGACGACGGGCGTGCCCTCGTCGACAGCGGCGCTGACCTCGCCCAGGAAACGGGTCAGCAGCCGGTTCACCACGAAGGCCGGCGCGTCCTTGACCAGCACACAGGACTTCTTCAGCGCCTTGCCGATCGCGAACGCCGTGGCGAGGCTCGCGTCGTCCGTCTTGTCGGCCCGGATGATCTCCAGCAGCGGTAGCACGGCGACGGGGTTGAAGAAGTGGAACCCGACGACGCGCTCCGGGTGCTGCAGGTCGGCCGCCAGTTGGGTGATCGACAGCGAGGAGGTGTTCGTGGCCAGGATCGCGTCCGGCCGGATGATCTTCTCGAGATCGGCGAAGATCGACTTCTTCAGCGCCAGTTCCTCGAAGACGGCCTCGATCACGAAGTCGGCATCGGCGAACACCTGCCGGTCGACCGACCCGGTGACGAGCGCCTTCAGCTGAGTGGCCTTGTCCGGCCGGATCCGGCCTTTCCCGAGCAGCTTGTCGATCTCGCCATGCACGTATCCGACGCCCCTGTCGACGCGCTCCTGGTCCAGGTCGGTGAGCACCACCGGCACCTCGAGGCGGCGTACGAACAGAAGCGCGAGCTGGCCGGCCATCAGGCCCGCGCCGACGACGCCCACCTTGGTCACGGGCCGGGCGAGCGACTTGTCCGGCGCACCGGCCGGCCGCTTGGCCCGCTTGTTCACCAGGTCGAACGCGTACAGGCCGCTGCGCAACTCCTCGCTCATGATCAGGTCGGCGAGTGCTTCGTCCTCGGCTGCAAAGGCAGAGTCGCGGTCCCATTTGTCACTGTCCTTGGCGGCCGCGATCAGGTCCAGAGCCCGGTACGGCGCCGGGGCCGCGCCGCTGACCTTCATATCGGCGAAGGCCTTGCCACGGGCAACGGCCGCGTCCCACGCTTCGCCTCGGTCGACCTCGGGCCGCTCGACGGTGATCTCGCCGGTGAGCACCTTGCCGGCCCAGATCAGCGATTGCTCGAGGAAGTCGGCCGGCTCCAGCAGCACATCGCCGATGCCGAACTCGACGGCCTGCGGACCGGTGAGCATCTTGTTCTGGTTGAGGGCGTTCTCCACCACGACCTTGACGGCTTTGTCCGCGCCGATCAGGTTCGGCAGCAGGAAGTTGCCGCCCCAGCCCGGGATCAGGCCGAGGAAGACCTCAGGCGTTGCCAGCATTCCGGCCGCTGCCGAGACCGTGCGGTAGGTCGAGTGCAGCGCGACCTCGAGGCCGCCGCCGAGCGCCACCCCGTTCACGAAGGCAAAGCTGGGCTTGCCACCGTCCACCAGCTTGCGCATCACGCCATGGCCGATGCGGCCCAGGTTCAGCGCCTGCTCGCGGTTCGTCAGCTTCGGTACGCCGGTGAGGTCGGCGCCGGCGGCCAGGATGAACGGCTTGCCGGTGACGCCGATCGCGACGACCTCATCCCGGGCGAGCGCGGCATCGATCGCCTTGTCGAGCTCGGCCAGCCCCTTGGGACCGAAGGTGTTCGGCTTGGTGTGGTCGTGTCCGTTGTCGAGCGTGATCAGCGCCATCGTGCCGGCCTTGTTCGGCAGTACGACGTCGCGGGACGGAGCCAGCGTGACGACCTCGTCGGTCTCGATCGCTATGGCCTCGTCGATCAACTGCTGCAGGTCACTCACTTGACGGCCCCTTCGAAGTGCGGGTTCTCCCAGATGACAGTGCCGCCCATGCCGAGGCCGACGCACATGGTGGTCAGGCCGTACTGCACCTCCGGGCGGAGCTCGAACTGCTTCGCCAGCTGCAGCATCAGCCGCACGCCGGAAGAAGCCAGTGGGTGGCCGTAGGCGATGGCACCGCCGTACGGGTTGACGCGCGGGTCGTCGTCCGCGATGCCGTAGTGCTCCAGGAACGCGAGCACCTGCACGGCGAAGGCCTCGTTCACCTCGAAAGCCTGGATGTCGTCGATAGTGAGACCGGCCAGCTTCAGCGCCTTCTCGGTCGCGGGCACCGGGCCGACCCCCATCACCTCGGGCTCGACGCCGGCGAATCCGTACGAGACAAGCTTCATCTTCGGCGCCAGGCCAAGCTCGGCCGCTGCCTCGGCAGAAGCCAGGACGCAGGCGGTGGCGCCGTCATTGATGCCGGCGGAGTTACCCGCGGACACCCGGCCGTGTGGCCGGAACGGCGTCTTCAGCTTGGCCAGGTCCTCCATCGTGGTGCCCGGGCGCATCGGCTCGTCGGTGGTCGCGTAGCCCCAGCCCTGCTCGACCGAGCGGGTCGCGATCGAGACCAGGTCGGGCTGGATGAGGTCGTTGGCGTAGGCCTTGGCGGCGCGCTCCTGCGAGGCGACGGCGAAGGCATCCGCGCGATGCTTGGTGATGGTGGGGTAGCGGTCGTGCAGGTTCTCCGCGGTGGAGCCCATCACCAGGGCGGACGGATCGACCAGCTTCTCGGAGATGATCCGCGGGTTCGGGTCGACGCCCTCACCCATCGGGTGCCGGCCCATGTGCTCGACGCCGCCCGCCACCACTACGTCGTACGCGCCGAACGCGATGCCGGCGGCGGTGGTGGTGACAGCGGTCATCGCGCCCGCGCACATCCGATCGATGGCGTAGCCGGGGGTGGTGTTCGGCAGCCCCGCCAGCAGGGCCGCGGTCCGGCCGATCGTCAGGCCCTGGTCGCCGATCTGGGTGGTGGCCGCGATGGCGACCTCGTCGACCTTCTCGGGCGGCAGCGACGGGTTCCGCCGCAGCAGCTCCCGGATGCACTTGATCACCAGGTCGTCGGCGCGCGTCTCGGCGTACTGGCCCTTGGCCTTGCCGAACGGGGTGCGGACGCCGTCGACGAACACGACATCGCGGATCTCACGGGGCACGAGGCCCTCCTCGTCTGAACGGAGTGGAAGCAAAACTGATGCTACCGGTCGGTAACACTTTGCCCCAAGCAGGCACGCCTGTGCCGCTGCTCACAGGCGAATCGGGTAACCCGTGGCGCCAGCGCAGGATCCGGCGCATTCTGGAGAGAGAGGCAGATCCCCTGGAGCCACAATGGACAAGTCAGATCTCGCGGTCCCGGTGTTATCCCGGGGCAAACACCGCAACCCGCGCAAGGGCGCTTGCTTCATGGAGTTCGCGTCATACCTGGCGGGAGAACCGTGGTCGGACCACCCGGCCTGTACACACCCGCTGCTGGCCGGTGTGGCCCGCGACGTCAACGACTGTACGACGGACGCAGGTCGATCCCGGCTTGCGCCGCTGATCCCCTCGGTGATCGG
>JAWWOY010000996.1:0-6037 GCA_033851195.1 Kribbellaceae bacterium
CGGCTCGGCGAGGTCGCGGACATGGCCGACGCGGTGGTCTTCCTGGCCTCCGACGCGGCCCGCTTCATCACCGGTGCAGGGCTGCCGGTCGACGGTGGAATGGGGATGTGAGATGAGCAAACCCGTCATCGTCTACGGCGCCTCCGGCTACACCGGCCGGCTGGTCTGCGAGTACCTGCGCGAGCTGAACGTGCCCTTCATCGCCGCCGGCCGGGACAAGACCCGGATCCAGGAGGTGCTGGACAAGGTCCCTGGCATCGACACGGTCGATCACGAGGTCGTCGAGGTGGAGCACGAGGTCAGTGCCCTGACCGAGCTCTTCCGTGGCGCCAAGGTCGTCAGCAACATGGCCGGGCCGTTCATCAAGTACGGCCCCGAAGTGGTGGAGGCCAGCCTCGCGGCCGGCTGTCATTACCTCGACACGACCGGCGAGCAGGACTGGATGCTGGACGCCCAGAGCCGGTGGAGCGACAAGTTCGCCGCGGAGGGCCTGCTGCTCGCCCCTGGCGTGGCGCAGATGTACACCACCGGCGAGATCGCGGCGAACATCTGCCTGGAGACACCCGGCCTGGACACCCTCGACATTCTCGTGCTGTGGAAGGGTTTCCCGACCTACGCATCAACCCAGACGATCTTCACCATCCTCAAGGCCGACTGGCACTACCTCGAGGAGAATCAGTACAAGAAGTGGGATCCGCTCACCACCTTCGAGGTGAACGTGCCGGGGCAGCACGCGACCGCGCTTGCACTGCCATGGGGCGGCACCAGCCACCCGGTCTGGTTCAAGAACGACCCGCGGGTGGCGAACGTCAAGGTCGCGGGTGGCGTCTTCGATCGCACCGTGATGCAAGGAGTTGTCGACGCCGTCCAACTGGTCGAGACACAGATCAAGACGCTGCCGGCCGAGCAACAGGACGCTGCGCTGGCCGAGATCGCCGCCTCGGTCCAGGCCACTATGCCGCCGCGGGAGAACCCGCGGATCAACACCTCGCTCGACTCGGTTCACGCGTCGGGGCCACTGGGACGCGCGCACTGCGTGATCTACGGCAACAGCAATTACAAGCAGACCGGCCTGCTGCAGGCGTACGCGGCGTACTCGCTGTTGCAACAGCCGCCCAAGCGAGCCGGGCTTGCTTCGGCTTGTCAGGCATTCGGCCACCGGGAGCTGCTGGGCGTCCTCAGGAGCTTCGGGCTCGTCCTCGAGCCGGTGCTCACCGTCCACCACTGACCAGGTGCGGGGGCAGCCCCTCGGGTAGCCCCCGCACCTGCATCACCCGGAAGGGCAGATGCGTGCGTCTCTTCGACTATCTCGACAAAGGTGCCTCACTGGGCACCGGTTCACCCTGCCTGACCATGGACGGCAAGACCCTCAGCTACGGCGAGGTGCAGCAGCTGTCCTGGCAAGTAGCGCGGGCCTTGCAGCGGTCCGGGATCCGGCCGGGCGACAAAGTTGCGATCCTGTCCGCGAACGACCCGATCGCCTTCTCCTGCGTGTTCGGCATCGCCCGGGCGGGGGCCGTCTGGTGCCCGGTCAACCCGCGCAACGAAGCGATGGAGAACCAGGAGCTGCTTGATGCCTTCGACTGCTGCTGCCTGATCTTCCAGCAGGCGTTCCTGCCTCTGGTGGAACGGATCCTGCCCGAGCTGCCAAAGCTGACCACCCTGGTCTGTCTGGACGACGCGTTGCCAGTGGCAACGGGATTCGCCGCCTGGCTGGACGGCGTACCGGCTGATCCCGATCCGGTGCAGCCCTGGCAGGCTTCGCAGGCTGAGCCTATAGATGACACAGCCATGCTGGTGGGCACCGGTGGCACCACGGGCCGGCCCAAGGGGGTGATGCTGACCGGGCGGAACCTGGAGACCATGTCGGCGATCACGTTGATGAGCTACCCGTTCAAACCACGGCCGGTCTACCTCGCACTCGCACCGCTGACCCATGCGGCCGGCGTACTGTGCTTCCCGATCCTGACGCTCGGCGGGGAGATCGTGATCATGGCGGCTCCGGATCTCGCCGAGTTCCTGGCGCTGGTCGAGCGGCACCGCGTCACGCACACCTTCCTGCCGCCGACGCTGATCTACATGCTGCTTGCGCATCCCGCCTTGGCCGCGACGGACCTCAGTTCGTTGCAGTGCTTCTGGTACGGCGCCGCGCCGATGTCTGCGGCCCGTCTGGAAGAGGCGCTGCGGCGGATCGGGCCGGTGATGGCGCAACTCTTCGGCCAGAGCGAGGCGCCGATGATGATCTCCACGATGGCGCCGGCCGACCACTTCCACGCCGACGGGTCACCGGCGGTCGAGCGGTTCGCCTCCGCCGGGCGGCCGAGTCCGCTCGTCCAAGTGGCGATCATGGCCGACGATGGCACCCTGCGAGCCACCGGTGAACGCGGCGAGATCGTCGTCCGCGGCTCGCTGGTGATGGCCGGCTACTACCAGAATCCCGAGGCAACCGCGGCCGCCGGTCAGCACGGCTGGCATCACACCGGAGACATCGGCTACCTCGACGACGACAACTACCTCTACATCGTGGATCGGGCGAAAGACATGATCATCACCGGCGGCTTCAACGTGTACTCGGCCGAGGTCGAGCAGGCGCTGATGTCGTACCCGGCGATCCAGGACTGCGCAGTCGTCGGCCTGCCGGACGAGAAGTGGGGCGAGCGGGTGACGGCCGTGCTGCAACTGCACCCGGGTCTGACCGTGACCGAATCCGAGGTGCGGAACTACGTGAAGGGCCGGCTGGGCAGCGTGAAGGCACCCAAGCAGGTGGAGGTCTGGTCGGACCTGCCGCGCTCGAAGGTGGGCAAGGTACTCAAGAACGAAGTCAGGGCACGCCTGCTAAATCAATAGTGCCCGGAACCTGCCGGGCGCTAGAGTTCGCTGTGAGCGACGGAAGGGAGGTGAGCACGATGTCGAGTTACCCCGTCGTGCTGCCTGTCCGTCGTACCCGCGGCTGAGACAGGTGGCTCCGTTCCACCACAGGAGCTGCAATGACCGTAGGAACACGTCCGCCGCTGACATCTGACGAGCGGACCCAACTCACCGGCTGGCTGGACCTGCAACGGTCCTTCGTCCGGATGAAGTGCGACGGCCTCAGCGAGGCCGATGCCCACCGCAAGATGCTGTCGACCTCGCCGCTGATGACGATGGCCGGGCTCGTGGCCCACTTGCGCTGGGCCGAGTACTCGTGGTTCAACCTCAACCTTCTTGGCACCCCGGACACCGGCCAGACGCCGTGGACCGAGGACGGACACCCCGACGCCGAGATGTTCGTGGACGACGTCCCGCTCGCCCAGTTGCTGGACGAGTACGACGAGGAATGCGCGCGGTCGAACGAGATCGTCGCGAAGCATTCCCTAGAGGATGTGGAGAAGGGGCCGTATGCGGCCAAGGGTGAAGCCGGCTCGGTCCGGTACATCCTCTGCCACATGATCGAGGAGACGGCGCGCCATGTCGGCCACCTCGACATCGTCCGCGAACTGATCGACGGCCACACCAGCTACAACAAGATCCCCGGCTGATCCCAACCCTGGCAGCCCCGGCCGGTCCGGGGCTGTCAGCAGTCGACCTCGCGATATAGTCTGCGCAAAAATAATGAGCGCGAAGACTATTTCCCGAGGAGACCGTCATGTGGAGCCACGAGCACGTCGCCGAGACCGACGTGTCGCCGCAGCAGATCTGGAGCGCCCTGTCCGACATCGACAACTGGATCGCCTGGGACACGTCGATGGAGGCCATCAGCATTCACGGTCCGTTCGCGGTTGGGACCGAGATCTCGATGACTCCGTCAGGCCAGGACCCGATCCGTTCGACCATCGTGGAGATCGTCGAGAACCAGCGGTACGCCGACCGGACCGAGTTCGGCGGTGTGACGCTGCGCTTCAGCCACACCTTGACCGGCCTGGGCGACGGCGGCACCCGGATCCTCCACCGGCTCGAGATCACCGGGGCCGACGCCGACCAGGTAGGACCGGAGATCGGTCCGATGATCACCGAGGATTTCCCCGCGGCGATGGACGGCCTGATCGCCTACGCGAGCAAGCTCGCATGACCCGTTATCCCGGCGGCCCCGCCGACAGCCCCGGCTTCCTGCTCTGGCGCGTCACCCTTCGCTGGCAGCGCGCTGTCACCGCAGCCCTCGCGCCGCTGGAACTCACGCACGTCCAGTTCGTGCTGCTCGCCTGCACCTGGTGGCTGAGCGAGCAGGGCCATACCCCCAACCAGCTCGAGCTCGCCGACCAGGCCGGCACCAACGTCAAGATGACCTCGCAGGTGCTCAGAACCCTGGAAAACAAGGGCCTGCTGGAGCGCAAGGCCGATCCTCGCGACGCCCGCGCCAAGACCGTGCAGCCCACGCGCCGGGGCATCGCCCTGGCCCAGCAGGCAATCGCCGCCGTCGAACAGGTCGACGAAGCCTTCTTCTCCCCCGTCGCCACCCCCACCCTGACCCGAACGCTGACACGCCTCAACCGCCCAAACTCCTAGTACAGGCGTCAGATCCACTTCGGTGGCCGACCGGGGTGCTAGTGCTGTGCAGTTCGGGGAGGATCACCCACCCATATCGGGCTGTGATCCTCCCCGAATCGCGCCCAGTCACCGAGGCAACCAGGGGGGATGTGCAGGAAGCAGAGCCAGGTGGATGACCCCGGGCAACTTTGATCGGGTCAGAGCCACTCACCGAAAGCGAGAGGCTCGCGGGTGCAGAGATACGTGGCCCAGTGCAGCTTCACCGGTACGCCGGACGCGTCGCGGGTGATCCGCAGCAGTTCGCCCACCTCGCGGCCTGACTCGGTCCGGTAGAGGTCCTCGGACAGCTTGACGAACTCCGCCGGCGGCTTGTGTGCCGGTGCCGCCGGCGCCTTGGCCTGCAGCTTGCCTCCCTTGACCGAGAAGACGAACGGGTTGCCTTCGGAGAACCACGTCCCCAGTACGCCGACCAGCTCGGCCGGCACCGACGTACCGGGGATCCACGGCTCCGGCGGGAGCGGGTCCTCGTCCAGCACCTTGACGATCAGGTCGGTCGCCAGCCCCGCGGGATCCGGGGCAGAAGTGGTGTTCATCAGGGCGATCCCGGCCGTGCCGGACGGGCGGTGCACGAAGGTCCCGGTGATGTGGCCGGGCATCCCGCCGGTATGGCCGACGAAGACCCGCTCGCCGAGCCGGAGCAACATGAAGCCGAGGCCGAATCCGAGCTGCCAGCGATCCACGTCCGCCATGATCTGCGGCTGGCACATCTCCTCGATGGTGTCCTTCGACAGCACCTCGTCCACCGGATCGGCCAGGAACATGGCCCACTTGGCCAGGTCCGCCGCCGTACTGGCGAGGCCCCCGCAGGCGGCCATCGCGCCGATGTTCAGCACGGGTTCCTTCACCGGCACGTCGGAGAACGGCGGCACGTAGTAGCCGGTGACCGCGTTGCCGCTGAGTCCCAGCGTGGTCCGGCGCATCTCCAGCGGGTCGAGGATGCGGGCCTGAATGGACTTCAGCCAACTCGTGTTGTCAAGCCGGGCGACGATCTCGCCGAGGATCGAGTAGACGAGGTTCGAGTAGTGCCAGCGGTGGTGCGGCTTGCCGATCCGCTCGGCCTCGTTCCAGCCGGTCACCAACTGGTCCCGGTCGGGGAACTTCATCTGGTCCCAGACGTCGCCGACGGGTTCACGTTGCATGCCGCTGATGTGGCTGAGCATCTGCCGCACGGTGATGCCGCGGTGCGTGCTCTCACCGATGAACTTCTCCACCGGGTCGTCCAGGCTGAGCTTGCCCTCGTCCCGCAGCGCCATGATCGCGACTGCGGTCAGCGTCTTGCTCTGCGACGCGATCAGGAACTGTGAGTCGGCGGTCGGCGGACTCCCCGGAGCGTCGAGGTCGGCGGCTCCGACACCGTCGGACCAGGCCAGCGCGCCTCGGCGGGCGACGGCCCCGACAATGCCTGGGACGCGGCCCGTCGCCTGACGGTCGGCGAGGATCCTGGCGAGTTCGGACTGGGTCTTGGCGGCGATCTCGGTCACGCCGCCGAGGTTAAGGCATCACCCCGATCGGG
>JAWWOY010001022.1:0-2685 GCA_033851195.1 Kribbellaceae bacterium
CGAGAAGGTCGAGCAGTTGGTCGGCCGTATGGATGCGCGCGCTATCTCCGGTAACCACCTCGGAATACTACGATCCGAATCCACGACTTGGGCGTCATGTGCCCTTGCTAGGCGCCCGAGTCGCCAGCTGGCGACGTGCCCAGCGCCAGCACCGGCCGCCTGTTGGCAGAAGTCGAGACTTGGGTCGGGATGTGGGGACCTCGGACACGGTATTTCCTGGCCGGTGATCCGGTTTCTTGTCCGAGGTCCCAACAGTTGACGTCCGGGGTCCCCGGAGTTGGCGGCGCGGAGGTCAGGCGGCGGGTTCCAGGCGGATGGTTAGGCCCTTGGCTACGGGGGTGTTGCTGTCTTTCGCGAGGTCGTCGGCGGACATCAGGATGTTCGTCTCCGGGTAGTAGGCCGCCGCACAGCCGCGGGCTGTCGGGTAGGAGACCAGCCGGAAGCGTTCCGCCCGGCGCTCCACCCCGGCGAACTCGCTGACGATGTCGACGTACTGGCCGTCGGTCAGGCCGAGTTCGGCGAGGTCGTCCGGGTTTACGAAGACCACTTGGCGAGTTCCGTGCACGCCGCGATACCTGTCCTCGAGTCCATAGATGGTGGTGTTGAACTGGTCGTGGCTGCGCATCGTCTGGAGCAACAGCCGACCTTGGGCCGCCGGCAGCCAGGTCAGGTCGTTGGCGCTGAACTGCGCCTTGGCGTCTGACGTGTGGAACTTGCGCTGGTCCCGGGCGTCATGGGCGAGCATGAAGCCGCCCTTGGCGCGCAGGCGTTCCTCGTAGTTCTCGTACCCGCTGGCGACCCGGCCGATCCGGTGCCGGATCAGGCTGTAATCGCGGGCGAAGTCGCCCCAGGGGATCTGACCGACGTCCGGTACGACGGCCTGGGCGAGACCGCAGATGATCCCGACCTCGGACTTCAGGTCTGGTGCTGGTGGCAACAAATTGCCGGTGGACAGGTGGACTGCGCCCTGGGAGTCCTCGACCGTGACGGACTGCGGACCTGCCGAGGTGTTGTCGTGGTCGGTCCGGCCCAGTGTCGGCAGGATCAGCGCTTCCTTGCCGGTCACGGTGTGGGACCAGTTCAGCTTGGTGGACACGTGCACGGTAAGGCCGCACCGGCGCAGCCCTTCGTGCACGACCGCGGTGTCGGGCGTGGCCATGGCGAAGTTCCCGCCCATGGCGAAGAAGACGCCGACGGAGCCGTCGCGCAGGCGGCGTACGGTGTTGGCGGCATCGAGGCCGTGGTCGCGTGGCGCGGTGAAGGCGAACTCGGCGTCCAGTTTGTCCAGGAACGCGTCCGGCATCTTCTCCCAGATGCCCATGCTGCGGTCGCCCTGCACGTTCGAGTGGCCGCGGACCGGGCAGGGACCGGCGCCCGGCTTGCCGATGTTCCCCTGCAGCAGCAGGACATTGACGATCTCGGTGATGGTGGCAACGGCCTCGCGGTGCTGGGTCAGACCCATCGCCCACGCGACCACGGTGGCCTTGGAATCGATGAACCGCTGGGCGAACTCCTCGATCTCGGCCCGGGTCAGACCGGTCGCAGTCTCGACCGTGGGCCAGTCCAGCTCCGAGTTGTGCTTGGCGTAGAGGTCGTAGCCGCTGGTGTGCTGGTCGATGAAGGAGTGGTCGACGACCGTGCCGGGCGCGGCCGCCTCGGCCTCGAGCAGCAGGTGCCCAACGGCCAGGAAGAGGGCCTGGTCGCCGCCGATCCGGATCTGCAGGTGCTGGTCCGCGAGCACGGTGCCCTTGCCGACCCAGCCGGACGCCTTCTGCGGGTTCTTGAAGTTCATCAGGCCCGGCTCGGGCAATGGATTGACGGCCACGACGCTCGCGCCGTTCTTCTTCGCGATCTCCAGGTGGCTGAGCATCCGCGGCGCGTTGGTGCCGGGGTTCTGGCCAACCACGACGATCAGCGAGGCCTCCTCCAGCATGTCCAGTGTGACTGCGCCTTTGCCGCTGCCGATCACCCTAGACAGCGCGGTGCCGGACGATTCGTGGCACATGTTCAAGCAGTCCGGCAGGTTGTTCGTGCCGTAGGCGCGGACGAAGAGTTGGTAGAGGAACGCGGCCTCGTTGCTGGTCCGGCCGGAGGTGTAGAACACGGCGTCGTTGTCGAGCGCCTTGAGGTGCCGCGCCACCACCTGGAACGCCTCGTCCCAGCCGACCGGCTCGTAATGCGTGCTGCCCTCGCGGAGCAGCATCGGCTCGGTGATCCGGCCGAGCTTGCCGAGCTCGAACTCGGAGATCTGGTTCAACTGGTCGAGTGCTCGGCGAAGAACGATCTCGGCACCCGCTTGCGGGTCGCCTCCCAGCGACCGCCTTGGCGCCGTTCTCGCAGAACTCCGTGGCGTGCTTGCGCTTGCTGTCCGGATCCGGCCAGGCACAGGACGGGCAGTCGAAGCCGCGATCCTGGTTCATCTTGAGGAGCACCTTGCCGGTTCGGGCCGGGCCCATCTCCCGGAAACCGAACTTGACGACGAAAGTACGGCGGGGACGGCGGCCTTCTACTTCGGCTGTTCGATATCGACCGTGACTTCAACTGTAAATCTGCCTATCAGCAAGACCAGGTTTGATAGACGTCAGCGTCGGCCCGTGGCTTGGTAGACCACAGTCTGCGCTGCGGGTATGTGCCGTCAGACCATAGTGCGCGGTGTCGAGGCTTTCTAGAGTCCTCGGCCATGAG